>DATADF010000306.1:0-3041 GCA_036258695.1 Actinomycetota bacterium | reverse complement strand
TGCGCATCCGTCAGCACGAATTCGAGGCGTCCGTCGCAAGCCAACCGCTTGGCGGTTTCCGGATGCAGCACCGGTCCGTCCTCGATTTAGGAATGGAGAGCGCCTGTAACAGCATCGAGTGTGGTGTGCACGACGACCGTGGCCCGGTCGACATCCGCGTCTTGAGCGATCGCAGTCATCGCCAGCGCGTGCAACGCATCAGCGCACCGGCTTTCGAAATCCCTCTCCTGCGCCCAGCGGGCGTCTCTTGCCGTTGGCACTTCCGGAGACGAAGGAAGACTGCCCGCGACACGCTTCAGGGCTTTCACGACCGCCGCCCCTTCAGCCGCCGGGAACTCGCCGTCCAACCCCAGCCTGCGACCTTCGTCGAACCACCACCATCGCAGGTAGCGATCACGCTCTGCCTGCTGGATTTCCTCCAGTGGCTGCCGCTCAGCCAGATCGGCCCTAGCCCTGATCGTCGCGGCGGTGACGCGGCGGGCCCACTTGACGAGATCGCGCTCGGTCTCGGGAGTCGCGAAGCGAGCGAGCTCTACGACTTTGTCGAGGCATAGCACGCCGGACTCCAAGGCTTGCGCAAGAAGTGGCAGGTGCTCGAGTGCGTGGGCGGCGATGACCCATCTTCGCCCAGCCCATACAGTGATTCCAAGGTGCGCCGCGAGCCAGCCGGCCGTGTCGCGACAGCCATCGGACTTCCATAATTCGTGGCGGTCGAACTCAGCGACCTGTGCCAAGAGCCGACGCTGTTCAGCGCCGATGCGGGCTTGATGCTCACCTATCTGTCGGGTCAAGCGGGCGGCCCGCTCGGCCCTTAGTTCCTGGACCAACAATTCCTCCGGACGTGGTTCCCGGAAGCGCGTACAATCACTATATCGAACATATGTTCGTATGTCAAGTGGACGTCACTGTGGTCCCGCCGGGCGCCCAGCTGGGGAGCTCACCAGGGTTCCCCGGAGCCCTAACCGGTCTCGTCTGCCTCTTTTACGAGGATGTCGGCGGCTCGAATGAGTGCCATGCGTACGCGACCGTCGTCCAGAGTCAGCTCCGTAGTGGCGAAGTCAGACGAGGGCGGGTCGAAGTTGATCTCAGCGGCGAGCGTCTCCTCGGCGATGTAACCCGCTTGGTCGCGGAGCGCCTCGGCGACGGTGTCGTCGGAGCTCTCGAGCCACAAACCGATGCGGTCCTCAACCGCCAGACCGCTTGACTTGCGAAGGTCCTGGACGGCGCGCACCACTTCACGCGCGATGCCCTCCGCTTTCAGCTCCGGCGTCAGGTCGAGATCGAGCGCGATTCCGTAGGGGCCGTCCTGAGCAAGAGCAAACCCGCTCCTGCCCTCGACACGGATGTCCAAGTCGTCGCGGGTCAACAAGACGCGTTCCCCATCGACCTGCAGCTCGACAGAACCCGATTCGTCGAGCCGCGTCACCAGGTCACCTGCGTTCGTCTTCTTCAACACCGCCGCAAGCGCGCCCACCTTTGGCCCGAAGCGTGGCCCCAGGACGGCGAAGTTGGGCTTGACCGTGTAGTTCACGAGCTCGCCCACCCCGCTCGCGATCTCGATCTCTTTGACGTTGATCTCCTCGGCCAGGAGCTTCTTGAGTGCGGCCAGGTCCTCGGCATCCACCGACGGCAGGACGACCAGGGCACGCTTGAGCGGCTGGCGAACGCGGACTTTCGCCTCCGTGCGCGCGGCGCGACCGAGGCCCACAAGGCGTCGGATCAGCGCCATGCGCCGGCGAAGCACGTCGTCCACGCGAGCACCGTCGGGCTCCGGCCACAGTGAGAGGTGGACGGAATCCGGCTCCCCGTTCCTCCCCGCCGCGATGTTCGTGAAGATCTCGTCGGCGATGTACGGCGTGTAGGGCGCGCTCAGCTTGGTCAAAGCGACGAGGCACTCCCACAGTGTCAGAAAAGCGGACCGGGTCTCGGCCTCGGTCTTCGATCGCCAGAACCGCCGCCGCGATCGCCGCACGTACCAGTTCGAGAGGTCATCTACGAAGCGGTCCAACCTGCGGCCCCCGGTCGTACCGTCGAACTCATCGAGGGCGCCGGTTACCACTCGGATCGTGTCGTCGAGCTCGGCGAGGATCCAGCGATCCATCTCCGGTCGCTCGGCCACAGGAATCGACTCGCCGGCAGGATCGAACCCCTCGAGCGACGCGTAGGTCACCCAGAACGAATATGTGTTCCACAAGGTCAGGAGGTATTTCCGCAGGCCCTCTTGGATGATGTCCTTCGATACGCGCCGCGCGCTCCACGGCGCGCCGGCCGCGAGCGTCCACCATCGCAGAGCGTCCGCTCCCTGCTCCTCGAGGACCTCCCAAGGATTGATGACATTCCCGAGTGATTTCGACATCTTGCGGCCGTCGGCATCGACGAGGAGCCCGAGGCAGACGACGTTGCGATACGAGTTGTGCCCCCGCACGAGCGTCGCGATCGCGAGCAGTGTGTAGAACCAGCCGCGCGTCTGGTCGATCGCCTCGGAGATGAAGTCGGCGGGGAACCTGCGCTCGAAGATGTCTTCGTTCTCGAACGGGTAGTGCCACTGCGCGAACGGCATCGCTCCGGAGTCGAACCAGGTGTCGATCACACTGAGCACCCGCGTGGCGCGCTTCCCACAGACGGGACAGGACACGACCACCTCGTCGATGTAGGGCCGATGAGGATCGATGTCGGAGAGGTCTCGGCCGGCAAGTTCCGACAACTCGGCGAAGGAACCCACGCAAGTCGCGTGATCGTCTCCGCAGCGCCATACCGGCAGGGGAGTGCCCCAGTAGCGATCACGAGATAGCGACCAGTCGACATTGTTGGCGAGCCAATCGCCGAAACGCCCGTACTTCACTGTCGGTGGTTGCCAGTTCGTGTCCTCGTTCGAGGCCCGGAGGTCGGATTGGATCTGTGACGTTCGGATGTACCAGTCCTTGCGGGCGTAGTAAATGAGTGGCGTTGCGCAACGCCAGCAATGCGGATAGGCGTGTTCATAGATCTCGGATGCCCACAAGAGGCCGCGGTTATCGAGGTCCTCCACGATCACCGGATCC
>DATADF010000305.1:0-4842 GCA_036258695.1 Actinomycetota bacterium | reverse complement strand
TCGTCATCGTCGGGAATCTCGGGAAAGACGCTCGGCTGAGTCACCACATCAAAGGGGATCCGGGAGTTGAACCCCAGCTTTTCGGCAACGTCGAGGGTCTCGTCCGGAATCTCCAGACCGAGAATTGCGAAGGTCGTGTCGCATGAAACCCTCATCGCCTCGAAGAGATCTATCTCGACGCCGCCGGCGCACGAGGTCTTCGTGAAGTTGGTCAGGGTCTCGTTCGTCAGCGGCAGCTTGAGTTCAACGGGATCCGGAAATTGGGACCTCGGCGTGTACTGACCGGATTCGAGCGCGGCAGAGCCGGTGACCACCTTGAATGTCGAGCCGGGTGGGTACCCCCGACTGGTCGCGAGATTCCTCAAAGGTGTGTCGGCGGATTCCGGCCTAAGGGACCGACGGAACTCGCGCGCCTCCTTGCCGACATGGGAAGCAAGTGGATTCGGGTCGTATGAGGGATTGGAGTAGAGAGCACGTACCTCGCCGGTCGTGGGATCGATCGCAACTATGGCTCCGCGTTCGTCGCCCAGGGCATCTCGGGCCGCGCGCTGCAGAACCGAGTCGATCGTGAGCACTACATCGTCCCCGTCGCTGCCGCCTCCCAGGAATCGATCTTCGATGTCCTGCATGGAGAGCACCCGGCTCTCGCCGAGGAGTTGATCGTTGAACGACCGCTCTATGCCGTCCGCGCCGTAGACCAACGAATAGAAGCCCACGACATGGGCGAAAAGCTCACCCTCGGGATAGACACGCTGGTACTTGAAGCGCCCGCCGGTGGCCTTGCTTTGTGCGACGGTAACTCCGTCTGCGGTGACTATGTCACCACGTTTGACCGAGTACTCCTGTATCAGGCGGCGGATATTGGCGGGATTTGCCGCGATACGTTGCGCGGCGAAGATCTGCAGGTAATTCAACTGGGCGAAGACAGCTACGAGCGCAACGACGAGCCCGATTCCTACGCGTCGGATTTGCTTCTCCATTACGCCCGCCCCCCAACAAGAATCTCCGCCGTAGCAGCAGGACTCGCCGAGCTAGAGACGTCCGAGATGCGCAGCAGGATCGCCGCCAGTACAAAGTTCGCCAGGAGACTCGAGCCCCCGTAGGACATGAACGGAAGCGTGATGCCGGTCAGTGGCAGCAGACGCGTTACTCCGGCCAAGATAATGAAGGTCTGCACCGCAAGAATCGTGGTCAATCCCGCGGCAAGTAGTTGACCGAAGTCGTCGCGCGCCTGCAGGGCGGTCCAAAGACCACGCCCCACGAGAAGAACAAAGCAGGTCACGACTGCCGCGGTACCGAGGAGACCCAGTTCCTCGCCTATGACCGCGAATATGAAGTCGGTGTGCGCGTCGGGAATCAGGTCGGGCCTTCCTTGCCCGAGGCCGGTTCCGAACAGACCACCTTGTGCGAAGGCAAATAGAGACTGGGCCAACTGGTACCCCTCATCGGCGATCAGTCGAGGGTTGAACACGTCCAGCCATACCTGGACACGGTCTTGTACGTGCGCGAACAGGCTGTAGCCGGCGAGCGCGCCGCCGAGAAATAGCACTGATCCCGCGGCCAGGTAGACGAAGCGTGCGGTCGCCATATAGATCATGAGGAGAAAGATGGAGAAAAACAGCAGGCTTGACCCGAGGTCCTTTTCGAAGAACATGACCGCGAGTGACAGCCCCCACATGACGAGGAGGGGGCCGAAGTGCTTGACGTCCGGTACGTTCATACCGAGGAATCGGCGCGACGCGATCGCGAGCAACTCTTTCCGTTCCGCTAGGTACGCGGCAAAGAAGATGACAAGACAGATCTTGGCCCCCTCGCCCGGCTGAAACGCGAACGAGCCGATCTGTACCCAGAGACGCGCCCCCCTAATGGTGGCCCCGAGGGGAGTCATCGGAAGCAGCAACAGGCCGACTCCGGCAAATCCGAGGACGTACTTGTAGCGAGCCAACACCGAGTAGTCGCGCAGCCATAGCAAGAGCCCCACGAAGCATGCGATGCCGACGGCGGTCCACGTGACCTGAGCCGCACCAAAACCGCGTGGCGAGAGCCGGTAGATGGCGGCAGTGCCGACGAGATTTAGTACTGCGACGATTGGCAGGATGAGGTGGTCGGCACCGCGAGCGACCCGCCGCACCACTACATGTGCAACGGCGAACGACGCGCCGACCACTGCGATCAAGGGAAAGGTCACATCGACGCGATCGGAGTTCCGCGCGAGGGCCACAAGTGCCAGAGCTCCCGCGCCCAAGATCAAGGCCACGATCAGAAGCGACAACTCCGAGTTGCGACGTACGCCTGAACTGATCATGGCGTGTTCTTGATCTCCTCCGGCACGCCGAACTCGTCGGCGCGCTCGGACAGATTCGCGACGTATGCCTCGGCCTCTGCCAGCGAGTCGAACTTGCGGGCCTCCTCGACGTCGGCGCGCAAGAACTCCGGCAGGTCGGCCACACTGAGGTCCGTCTGCTTCTGAGGGGTCCTTAAGCTCACGCCGGCAATTTCTTCTGGTATCCCTCGGAAGATAGTGACGGTGCCCGTCTGATCCGGTGCCACGAACCACGACCTAGCCAGGAAGAACCGCAGCCCACCCAGCCCGAGCCCGGCGAGCGCGATGAGCACGATCAGCGGAATGACGACCCGGCGGTATCGCCGCCGCGCCTTGTCGGGCCCGAGCTCGTGATGTCGGGGGTCGGTTGGCGTCCGCGAACCTCCACTCTGTCTCGAGGCCCCATCGAGGTCGAGCACGATCACCGTGATGTTGTCCTCGCCGCCTGCGGCGTTGGCCGCTTCGACCAGACGATCAGCCGCGCTCTGCGGCTCTCCCTCCGAAGCCAGGGTTTCGGCAATAACGCTTGGCTCGACCATCGAAGTCAGTCCGTCGGAGCACAAGAGGACGCGGTCGCCGGCCTGGAACTCCACCGACTCCACGTCCACCCGAATGTCCGCATCGACTCCCAGAGCTCGGGTGATGACGTTGCGTTGCGGGTGGTGCCGTGCTTCCTCCTCACTTATCCGGCCCTCTTGCACCATCCTGGCCACCAACGTGTGATCGCGGGTCAGTTGCCGGAGCTGCCCCTGACGGAAGAGATACGCCCGCGAGTCGCCGACGTGCGCGATCAGTCCGTGGGACCCATCGAGAAACAGGGCGGTAACCGTCGTTCCCATTCCTTGAAGGGAGCGATCCGATTGGGCCTTCTCCCAAACTGCGGCATTGGCTTCCTTGACGAGGCGTTCCACGTCGTCGCGCGTGGGCTGCTCGGGTTTTGCGATGGCTGCAACGGCTGTCGACGAGGCCACGTCGCCCGCGTTGTGGCCCCCCATTCCATCCGCGACTACGTAGAGGGGATCGCGAACCAGGTACGAATCTTCATTTGCGCGCCGTATTTGTCCGACGTCGCTCGCAGCCCCGACGGTCCAACTCATCGACGCATCTCGAGCACGGTCTTGCCCACCTTCACCTTGTCACCGCGATGGACCTCGGTAGGCGACGAGACACGCCTTCGGTTGAGATACGTGCCGTTCGTTGATCCGAGATCCTCCACGAGGTACGCGTCGCCCCGAGCGAAGATGCGGGCGTGCATCTGGGAAACATAGGTGTCGTCGAGGACGACGTGGCACTTCTCCGCGCGTCCGATAATCAGCTCGCTTCCCAGCTCGAAGACTTTTCCGTCGCGAGCGGCCCCCTCAACGATCGCCGCGTGACGGGGAGGCCGGCCTTTCCGCGATCCGCTGCGTTCCTGGGGTGAGGAGGTCGTAGGGCCCGCCGGCGGCCGCAGCTCGAGATATACGGCGCGCACTGCTCGCGCGATGAATAGATATAGAACTGCGAGAAAGACGTACTTCAGGAGGTCGAGAACGAGGTCGGGCATGCCGGGACCTATGTCCCGGTGCGCAGCTTGAAGAGCAGCTTCGTCGTACCGAAACCGAGCTCGTCTCCGTCGTGTAGCTCATGCTCTTTCACGAGCTTCTCGTTGACCGTGGAACCATTGGTTGAGCCGAGATCGACCAACCACCACTTGTCTGCGTCGCGCCGCAGCTCCGCGTGACGGCGGCTCACATTCGGATCTGCTAGGACGACGTCATTCCCGGATAGTCGGCCGATTACTGCGGGCGTTCGGGTGAGCTCGATGCTCTCGGTGGGATTGCCGGAGTCGTCGAGAAGCAGAAGCTCAGCTTCGGAGGTCTGAGTCTTCTCCGGCGCGGTTTCCGGATCGGCACTGAGGGAAGCTTGGACGCGGAATTCCCCTTTACCAAGTGACTCATCGCGTTCAAACGTCACCCGGGGAAGACCCATAAGGTTCCAACGCTTTTCCTTCGCTTGCTCGATGACCAGTTCGCTGAACTCTTTCTCTAGACCCGCCTCCATCTGCTTGAATCGTTCGTAGTCGTCCTCGCCTAGACGTACGAGAAATTCGTTCGGTGCGTAGGTTCGGTTAACGGAGAGGGTTTGGCCCGCCGCCATCTCGCGCAGGATGCGACGCCCGACTTCGACCGGTTGCAGGCCGGATCGGAATGCCTTGGTGAAGAATCCTTCGACCAGGGCTTCCAGGCGCTCTTCTATACTCTTTGCGACTCCCATAGCTTGTGGATTATGCCCATAGCAGGGCTCCCGACCCGCAGAGGAATATGGGGGCCGGGCGGCAAGTTGTCCTCGGTGTTCCGGGCGAGTGGTGGAACGGCAGACACGCTGGCTTCAGGTGCCAGTGCGCGAAAGCGTGTGGGGGTTCAAATCCCCCCTCGCCCACATCTCTTTTCAATAGACGACTTATTCTTTGGGCCCATTCCGCCGAATCGTGGAGGTCCGGATGCGAGCCCGCACTACGTCGGCCGCGACTATCAGGCCAC
>DATADF010000304.1:0-16988 GCA_036258695.1 Actinomycetota bacterium | reverse complement strand
GCCAGGCTCCAGGCGATGTACGTCAGCACTCCGGCTCCTGCAGCGACGTAGAACAGCAACGCCGCGGCACGGTCGGCGAGGGCTTGTGCTCTCGACCGCGAGGTTTGCGCCTCCCGAACCAAGCGCTGGATGCCGGCCAGAGCTGTGTTCGCGCCCACGGCATTGACCTTGATACGGAGGGCGGAATCGGTCGCGACGGTCCCGGCAGTTACGGGATCGCCATCGGCTTTCGAGACCGGGCGCGACTCCCCTGTGAGCATCGACTCGTCGACGGCCGCCGCCCCCTCGATCACATCTCCATCCGCGGGGATCCGGCCCCCCGAACGAACCAGCACGACATCGCCCGGGACGAGGGCTGAGATCGGCACCTCCTCGACACCGCCGCCGATCACGCGCTCTGCCTCGTCGGGAAGCAATGCCGCGAGTGCACCCAGCGCATCGCTTGCCTGGCCGATCGCTTTCATCTCCTGCCAATGCCCGAGCAACATGATTGCGATCAGGGCGGCGAGCTCCCACCAGAAGTCGAGCTCGAGGGCGCCGAACTCGGTAGCGATGCTGGCTCCAAACGCAACCGTGATCGCGAGCCCGATCAAGAGCATCATCCCGGGCTGTCTGGCGCGCGCTTCGTGATAGGCGCCTTGGAGGAACGGCCAGCCTCCGTACACGAAGATCACCGTGCCGAGGACGGAAGAGATCAGCGTGCTGCCGGGGAAGTGCGGCGCGGTGTAGCCGAGTAAGTCCTGGAACATATGACTGAAGAACACGACGGGAAGCGTGAGAGCGAGCGTGATCCAGAAGCGATCGCGAAACTGGGCCGGATCGTGCCCCGCGTGGTCGTGACCCGCATGCTCGTGGCCCGCATGCTCGTGACCCGCATGCTCGTGACCGGCATGCTCGTGCCCCGCGTGCTCGTGCTCCGCATGCGTTCCGTGAGGCTTCCCGAGGTGCTCGTGACCGTGGGAGGCGTCGTGGTCGTTCTTGTCGTGCGTGTCTTCGTGGTCGTGGCTCAAGAAATGTCCTTTCCGCGTGTGCGAGAGTGCTGTACTATACCCCCCTAGGGTATAACACGGTCAACCAGCCGGGAGGATGGAGATGCGGGGTTACTACGAGGACAAGGCCGACTATCTTCTGAGATTGCGCCGTATCGAAGGGCAGGTGCGAGGTCTGCAGCGGATGGTCGAGAACGACGAATACTGCATCGACATCCTCACCCAGATCACCGCCGCCTCGAACGCCCTGAAGAAAGTAGCGGTCGGGCTACTGGAGGACCACATCCGGCAATGCGTGGCGACGGGAACCGAGCACGGTAAAGATATGGCTGCGGAGGCAGGAGCCGCTATCGGACGTCTGGTTCGTGCATGAGCCGCCTCAAGCTTGTCGCTCTCGGCACGGTAATGGCGCTTGGAGTGGTCGCGTGCGGCTCCCAAGATCACAGCGCCCACGAGGCGGTCGGCGGGGCTCCGGCCGATCACGCGATGGCGGGCGAGGTGCCCGGCGCTCCGGGTGTCGCGGCCGAGGCGGATCAGACGATAGAGGTCATCGCATCGGACGAGCTGACCTTCGATCCGGCCGAGATCGAACTCGACGAGGGAGAAGTGGTCACTTTCGTGATCCGCAACGCGGGGGAGACCGATCATGAGTTCGTGCTCGGCGATGAGGCCTACCAGGAGATGCACGAAGCGGACATGCGAGAGGGCCACTCCATGATGGATATGCAGCACGGCGTCTCTCTGGCTCCGGGCGAAACAAAGGAGATCACGTGGGCATTCACGGAAGCCGGTGAGGTTCTCTTCGGCTGTCACCAGCCCGGCCATTACGAAGGCGGGATGGTCGGTACCATCACGGTGTCCTGAGCGCGGGGAGACCAGTCATGGCTTCTAGGCGAGTGTGGATCACGCGCTTGACGATCATGGCCGCGGTTCTCTGCTGGGCAGGATCGTCCGAGCCCAAGCCGGCTCGGGCACAGGAGGATCCCGGCTACCTATTGATCGACGAGTTTCCGCACGACCCCGATGCCTTCACGCAGGGTCTCGACTTTCGCGGCACGGCCCTCTTCGAAGGAACCGGCATCGAAGGAGCCTCGAGTCTTCGGCGGGTCGATCTGGAGACGGGGGAGGTACTTCGCAAAGTCGACCTCGCCGATAAGCACTTCGGCGAGGGCATCACTGTCTTCGGCCGAAGGGTGTTCCAGCTCACGTGGAAATCGGGCAAGTGCTTCGTCTACAGGGTGGCTACGTTCCGACGCGTGAAGCGATTCGAATACGAGGGAGAGGGCTGGGGCCTGACGCACAATGGGCGGCTGCTCATCATGAGCGACGGAAGCAACATCATCCGGTTTCGGGACCCAAAGACGTTCGACATCGTGCGCGAGATCGACGTGACGGACGGCGACCAACCCGTTTCGCAACTAAACGAGCTCGAGTGGGTGAACGGCGAGATCTTCGCAAACGTATGGCAGACCGACGACGTCGTTCGGATCGATCCCAAGACCGGTGACGTGGTCGACCGCATCGACCTCACGGCGCTGCGCCAGAAAGAGCAGGCCGAGGGGGACCCGGACGTCACCAACGGGATCGCATACATGAAAAGCGAGGACCGACTGTTCGTGACCGGCAAGTGGTGGATGCACATCTACGAGATCCAACTCACCTAGAACTACGCAATCCGTTCAGGCGGAGGCCAGCTCCTGGGCTTTCGCTTCCTCGGACTTGTGCTCGTTGATCCAGTCGTCGATTCGCTCCCACCAGTGGTAGAGCCAATCGATCAGCTCGGCTTCTGTACGAGGGACCTCGGCCGGAGGAATTCGCCAGTAGCGCGCATCGATCGGATCGGTCAACGGAATCCGACTCCACAGTTCCTTGAAGGTGCCGATCTCTTCGAGGACCGAGTGTGCCACGAACACGACGTCGGCTTCCGGCGCGTTGGTTATTGCCGCCAACGGCCCGCGATGACGCGGTGGCAAGACGTTGCGCATCCGTTCGGCTTTGTCCGCATGCACTGCAAAACCCTTGTCTCTCAGATAAGCGATGGCTCGTGTGCGTAAGGTGCTCGTGAAATCGCGGCCCTCGGGGAACAGAACGAAGGCATCCTGATCGCCAAGCCCGGTGGCCAGATCGCCAATGGCGGATATGTATTTGGCGCTGCTCTTCTTGTCATGCGTGATGAATCGGTTGGGCAGTCGATTCCCCATCGTGTCGAAGAGCGGATCCCACTGCAGCTTCGCGAGCATTACGATCCGCGGCCTGCGGTTGTAGGCGATCATCATCGTCCCCACCAACATCAAGGAGTTGCCGGGACCCGCGTGCCTGCAGAAGACCAGAACGGGCCCCGGCTGGGGCTTAGGGCGCTCTTCGATGTTGATCCGCAGTCCGAAGAAGAACGCGACCGCCTTGTACATCCACAGCAGCCAGCGGGCCATGAACTTGAAGTGCCACTCCTGCACCTCGGGCGTGCGTATCCGCAGTCCGAAGCCGCTGGCGATCCACAACACGAACATCGCGAGCAGGCCGACCACCTCGAAGATGAGGTACACGACTCCGAATCCGACACACCGCACCGTGCGCCAGTTGCCGGGAAGGAAGACGTCGGCAATGGCGGCCAAGAGGAGCAGGATCGGGGAGATCGCAATGAGCCCCAGGCACAGCAGCAAGACCAGCGGAGCCAGTATCAGCCGGCGAATGATGCGCGGCGGCAGTCGGTCCACCCTCACCTCCCCGAGTGCTCCGGTCAGTGATGCGGAAGGTTACGCCTGCGTCCTCCCGTGGGCCCGCTTTGTCTCCGCCAAGTAGGCCTGGGTGGCCTCGAACGCAGCCTTGATGTGTTTGGCCACCGAGCCGAAGTCGCGGTATCGGAGCTGGGCGAGGCTGTCGTATCGCAGCGGCTCCCCTCCGGATGGAAGTACGTGAGCCGTGACACCCTTCGGGAGGGACGCCATGTCGCGAGCGAAGCGATGTCGACGGGCGATCTCGAACGCCGTCATTCCAACCTGCCACGGGTTTCGCGGGGCCTTCAATGGCTGTTCGATACGACCGACATGCAAGACGTAGATCTCGACCGCCCCCAGCTCGACGGCGCGACCTATCGGGATGCTGTTGACAATGCCTCCGTCCATGAAGTGCTCGCCGTTGAGCTTCACCGCCGGCAGGACCCCGGGCACGGCAGAAGACGCGAGGATCGCATCGGCGAGGTTGCCCTCGACGAACCAGTGCTCGGCCGCCCGCTCGATGCAGGCCGCGACACACTGGAAGGGCACCTTCAATTCAGCGAAGGTCCCCGGTAGGAGTTTCTCGATCAGGCGGCGCAGCGGTTGATTCGAGTGGATTGCAGTGCGGGTCCGGACGAGATTGGCCGCTCCGGAGAAGACCGATCCCGAAAAGACCTTGGTCTCCGCGAGCTTCGTCCAGACTTCCTGGAGCTGATCTACCGTCGTGAGCGAGGGTTCCGCGGCGATCGCAGCTCCGTTGAGGGCGCCGACCGAAGTACCCACCACGAGTTCAGGAACGATCTCGGCCTCGACCAAGGCGCGCAACATCCCAACCTCGTACGCGCCCAGGTGACCGCCCCCGCCGAGGACGAAGGCGATCTTGCGGCGCCGCGCGGCTCGGGACGGGGCGACCATGACCTCCGGGATGATAGTCAGGCCCGACCGTAGTCTTCGAGGTCGTCAACCAGCGGGGGGCGAGTGGACGAGCGAGAGATAGTCGACACCCTGGGGAGCTTCGCTCTCTTCGCCGATCTATCGCGGCCGGAGCTCGAGGCCGTGGCGCATCGCTTCGATGAAGCGTGGTTCAGCCAGAACCAGCGCGTCATACGTCAGGGATTCTCGGGCGTCGGCTTCCACGTCGTCCTGGAGGGGGAGGCATCGGTTCGCATCGACGGGGAGGAAAGAGCACGGCTTGGGCGAGGTGATTTTTTCGGCGAGCTCTCGATCCTTCTCGACGAACCGCCGAATGCGGACATAGTCGCGTTGACGCAACTGCATTGCCTCGTGTTGCCGCGTACCGAGTTGCAATCGTGGTTGCTCTCAGCTCCGGGAGTCACATTGCGAATGCTTCAAGCGGAGCTTCGTCGACTCCGCATCGCAAGCACATGGCGGAGCTGAACAAGCCCTTCCCGCCGGGTGATTACCCGGTCGTCGTCGTCGGCAGCGGGCCGGGCGCCATCCAGATCAGTTACTGCCTGAGCCGCCTTGGGATCGAGCACGCCGTGATATCGGCCGACGACCGTCCGGGCGGGATGTTCCAGCGCTTCCCAAAGCTAGAACGACTCATCAGTTGGTCCAAGCCGCACGCACCCGTGGAGCGCGAGACCAGCGCGTACTTGAGATACGACTGGAACAGTCTGCTCGCCGAGAAGCCCGAGCACCAAGCGGTCGCGGCGGACTTCATGGACGGCTCTTCCTATTTCCCGGCGCGTGCCGAAATGGAGGCCAGCATCGCCGCGTTTGCCGAGCGCGCCGGCGTGACCGTTCGTTACGAGTGCACGTGGGAGGCAACGACGGCCTCGGGTGAGGGATTCACTCTGACAACAAGCGATGGGGAGTATCGCTGTCGGATCCCCGTCTTCGCGATCGGAATGGCGCAGCCGTGGCGCCCGCCGGTGCCGGGACTAGAAGACGTTCCTCACTACGCGGACAGCAAGAGACCGCACGAATACGAGGACAAGCGTGTCTTCATCGTCGGCAAGCGCAACTCGGGTTTCGAGCTGGCGGACGGGCTGTTGCCCTGGGCCCGCCAGATCATCCTGGCTTCCCCCAGCCCTCCGGTCATCTCAGTCGTAAATCGAACCGTCGCCGCAGCCCGCGCTCGCTACATGCAGCCCTACGAGGACCACATCCTGGGGGGCGGCAACTTCGTGATGGACGCGGCCATCGAGCGCATCGCGCGTTCAAACGGCGCCTATCGAGTCGCAGTGCGCGGGACGACCGTCCCGGGGGACTACACGCTCGAGGTCGATGAGGTCATCGCGGCCACGGGCTTCCGCGTGCCTCTAGGCGACCTGCGTGAGCTCGGTGTCGCGACATTCATGCAGGACAGGGTCCCGGCCCTCACTCCGTATTGGGAAAGCGTGACCGTGCCCGGGATGTACTTCGCCGGCACGGTCTCCCAGGGAGCCGCCGGTTTGCAGAAGTATGGGATCCCGAGCACGTCCGCGGCAGTCCTCGGCTTCCGCTACAACGCGTTGGTCCTAGCTCGCCACCTTGCAGAGAAGTACTTCGGCGTGACCGTCGAACGCCGGGTGCTCGTGCCGCATGATGTTGTTGCCTTCTTGCTTGGTGAGGCAACGCGCGCGGCGGAGTTATGGAATCAGCAGGCCTATCTCGCGCGCGTCGTCAGCTTCGATCCGGAGGCCGGTATTCGCGACGAGGGCATCGTCCCCTTGGCGCATTTTGTCGACGCGGACGGCCCCCCTGCGATCGCGATGACGATCGAGGCAAATCCGCACGCCGACATCTATCCCACCGTTTACGTGCGGGTCGGATCGCGTGTGGAAGAGCACCAGCTTCCGACTGCGCCGCTGCACGATTTCGAGATGGCCGAGCATCGCAAGCAACTCGACAGCCTGGTGACCCAGCTTCTATAGGTTCGCCATCTTCCGGACCTCGGCGAAGACCTCCTCCGTAGTCATGCCGCGGCCCTCGGCCATCAGCCGCTCGACTTCCTCTTCCGAAACCTGTCCTGCTACTACCTCTCTAGGAGGGCGCACTTCGAGCAGATCCAGAGGGGAACCTCCTCCCACCCTCTCGCGCAAGAGGGCTGCAAAGCCCCCAAGACGCAGGCCGACCTCAGCCTCTCCGAGGTCCAAGAGGATCTGCACGAGCAAGTCCAGGGTTCCCTCGAGGCCCGCCATCTCCCCGGCTCGCTCGTAGCGAACCATCATGTCGACGGTCAGGCTCTTAGCCGTTTGCAGATCGCCGCGCCAGCGGGCCGTTTGGGCCAGGACGAAGAGGCCCAGTCCTTCGCCCCACCAATCTCCGAGCTTCTCCCACCGCTTGAGGGCCTCGTTTCCGAATCGCTCCGCCTCATCCAACTCGCGCTTGCGAGCCTTTGTGATCCCCAGAGCCGATCCGATCGTTGCCAGTCCCCGCTCATCGGCCGACTCTTGGTGAATGTCCCAGGCTTCGGTGAGAGTCTCCTCGGCCATTTCGAAGTCGCCTACGACCGCGCCGAGCCAGCCAAGGTTATAGAGCGCCTCCGCGATCCCGTCGCGGTCCTGCGCCTCCCTAAACAATGGCAATCCCTGCCGGTAGTAGGCGATCGCCTGCTCGTAATCCTCTTGCCAGTAGACGATGCTTCCGAGCGCCATCAAGCCGCGCGCGACGGTCAGAGGCGGGCACGCGGCCGACTCTGCGACTAGTGCATCGAGCCACATGCGCGCCTCTCGAAGTTGCCCCCGCAGTTGCCAGAAGCGCCACAGCAGTGCAGCGAGCTCAAGTCCGAACTCGATCTCCCGCGTTTCGAGCGACCACTCGAGGATCGCCCGCAGGTTGTCGTGGTCGGCTTCGAGCCGCGCGGCGGCCAGAGGGTCCATCGTGAGGGTCGGGACCACCTCCCGAACCTGGTGCATGTAGAAGTCGGCGTGTTGGCGTCGTACGTTCTCGACGTCTTCCGACGACATGAAGCGATCCAACGCAAACTCGCGGATGACATGCAACATCCGGATCCGGGTGTCGCCCTCGTCGGTTTCGAACTGACGCAGCAAGCTGTGTCCCACAAGAGACTCGAGTCCGTTCAGGGTGTCGAGGCCCAGCTCCGAGTCCGGATTGCATATCGCGTCCGCCGCCTCGTAGGTCCACGAGCCGCGGAACACGGCAAGTCTGACGAAGAGCCTCTGCTCCTCTTCCTCCAGCAGGTCGAAGCTCCACTGAATGGCATCGCTCAGGGTCTTCTGCCGAGCCGGAAGATCGCGGCGGCTCGAGACGAGGAGGGAAAGTCCGGCCTCCAGCCGTTCGGCGATCTGCTTGGGGGACAGCAGCTTTACTCGCGCGGCGGCTAGTTCGATGGCCAGCGGAAGACCGTCGAGGCGAGCGCAGATCTGCGCGATGTAGTCGAGGTTCTCTGCGGTCAGTTCGAAACCGGGCTTGACAGCACGCGCCCGATCGCGAAACAGCGCCACGGCCTCAAAGTCCAAAGCCGCGCGAACGTTAGGCAGTTCGGAGAGATCGGGGAGTGACATCGGGGGAACGGGGTACTCCTGTTCGCCCTCAACCCCGAGCGGCGCACGGCTGGACGCCAGAACTTTGAGCTCGGGTGCCGCGTGCAGAAGCTGAACCACGAATGGCGCGGCGGGCAGGATCTGCTCGAAGTTATCGAGTATGAGCAACAGGTTCTTGTCGCCTAGATAGTCGCCGAGTGTCTCGGTGAGCGGCCGGGTGGCCTGTTCACGAACGTTCAGCGCTGCCGCGATCGCGGAGGGCGCGAGGTCGGGGTCGACGACGGTCGAGAGCCATGCGATCCAGACACCATCTGGGAAGTCGGCGAGGGACTCTCGGCCGACCGCCAGGCTCAGTCTCGTCTTGCCGGTACCACCCGGTCCGGTGAGGGTTACGAGGCGTGCACCCGCCAACAGACTGCGAAGCTCGTTGATCTCACGTGTCCGGGGGACGAAAGAAGTCAGCTCCTCGGGAAGGTTGGTCGGGCGGGCATCCAAAGTCCTCGGAGGAGGAAAGCGGTCCGGCAAGCCGGCGATGCACAGCTGAAACAGCTGCTCGGAGCGGTCGAGATCTTTGAGTCGGTGGGTGCCGAGATCGCGGATGTTGACCCCGTCCGGGAGCCGCCGCTCCGCGGCCGCCTTCGTGACTTCGGAGATCAACACCTGGCCGCCATGGGCGGCGGAGGAGATGCGCGCTGCGGTGTTTACGTCGATACCGGCGTAGTTGTCCCCACCGAGTTCCCCCTCCCCGGTGTGCAGGCCCATCCGGACGCGAAGTTCTAGTCCATCCCCCCAGTCTTCACCGCGGAGTCGCCGCTGGGCGTCCACCGCCGCGCCTACCGCCGCGGCCGCGCTCCGAAAAACCGCGAAGAACGCATCTCCCTCCGTGGAGACCACCACGCCTTCGTGTCGCGCAATGGCGTCTCGCAACAGGGCGTGATGACGACCGGTGATCTCGCTGAACCTGGGGCCGATCTCGGCCGCGAGCCGCGTCGAGCCCTCTATGTCGGTAAAGAGAAACGTGACGTTGCCGGTGGGAAGAGCTTGTGGGGGAGTTTGCTCGGGCATGACTCCACGATGATATTCAGCGCATCACGGGGCCCCCGAGGGTCTCGTTCCCCGTCAGAAAACGCATAAAGAAAAACGTGTAAAGAAAAAGGGCCCGGACTTCTCCGGGCCCTTTTGCGTGCGCTTGCCGTTTAGGCAGCTCGTGCGTGCTCCTCTTCCTCCGCAGTTTCGGCCGCCGCGGGCTGTGGCTGCGGCCGTCTGCTCGCGAGAGTCACCGAGCTCCCAATCAGAGCGAGGGCCAACGCTCCCGTTCCCCAGTTGAGCCCGTTGAGGCCCAAGCCCAGCGCGTGATCGACGGACAGCTTGCCCGGCCCCATCAATGCCAGGGCCAAGGCGGTCCCAAGGATGAGGTAGTTGAACTCGTAACCGCCGCTCGTGTTGAAGAAGCCATTCGTCCAGTGAACGGTCGCGATCGCGACGATCATCACGCCGATGACGGCCGCCGCTCCCAGAGGCGTGAGCAGCCCGAGAGCCAGAAGCAGCCCGCCGCCGAACTCCGAGAGTCCCACCAGCACCGCCTGACCACGGGCGGGGCGGAATCCCATCGACGCGAGCCAGCCTCCGGTGCCCGCAATGCCGTACCCGCCGAACCAGCCGAACAGTTTCTGGGCGCCGTGGGCAATCATCACGCTGCCGAGGACCAACCTCAGTACCAGCAAACCGATCTCCATCGCTCCTCCTTCATTGGTAGCTATCTGTCTCAGAACCAACTATATTGTTCTAAGCCATATTCCCACTGGAGGCGAAATGACTCCTAGAGCAACTACCCGAGAACGCCGGAAGACACGCCCGAAGGTCGGCGCTCAGATCCGCCGACTGCGAACCGACCGCGGCGTCACGCTGGCCGAGGTGGCGGTGGAGACCGGCCTCAACGTCGGGTATCTCTCCCAAGTCGAGACCGACAAGGCCTCGCCGTCGCTTGAAACCTTGGCGGCAATCGGCCGGGCCCTCGACGTCCCGATCACGTGGTTTTTCTCCGAGTTCATTCCGCCGCCGTTCGTGGTCCGAGGGAGAGATCGTCGCCACAAGTCGTCGTTCGGCGCTCGGGTGGAGATCGTCGATGGGGGAATGCCTCGGAGTTTGCGCATCGTCGAAGCGTCGCTCCCGCGAGGAGGAAGGACGCCCGTGCACGTCCACCCCGGCGAGGAGCATCACGTGGTGCTAAGCGGACGGATCCGCTTGTCGCAGGGTGATCATTCGGTCGAGTTGGGGCCGGGCGACTACCTCGTGTGGGACGCGACACTTCCCCACACTGCGGAGCAAATCGGTGAGGAGCCGGCCCGCGTCTTGATAATTACGCCGGGCCCCCAACACTCCTGGACGCCTAGCTCGCCGACGGTCGACAACGCTTAGGCGCACGGGGTCGTGAAACTATTTCAGTGATGGATTCGATCGATCGGAGACGGCTCGGCCAACAGCGGGTGCTGTGGTTCGTCCTGGCCTTGAACGCGGTCTACATGCTCGTAGAGATCACCGCGGGCATTGCATTCAACTCGCTCGCCCTACTGGCCGACGCGGCGCACATGTTGTTCGACGTTGTCAGCTTGGGTGTCGCTCTTTATGCACACTCGCTAATGCGACGGCCGGCATCCGCGCGGCACACATATGGCTATCAGCGCAGCGAAGTGCTGGGCGCGCTCGTCAACAGCATCACGTTGCTCGCGATCGTGGGATGGATCTCCTACGAGGCTTTTCGGCGGCTCCTCTCAGGCTCGCAGTCCGTCGACGCCTGGGGGTTGCTCATAGTGGCCGCTAGCGGCCTCGCGGTGAACGTAGGGAGCGCGTGGATCCTGAACCGGGCGCAGGAAGGCAGCCTCAACATGAGGGCGGCTTTCCTGCACATGGTGTCCGATGCCGCCGGTTCGGGGGCCGCGGTAGTGGCGGCCACCGGTCTACTCGGCTTTGGAGCCATGTGGCTCGATCCCGTCGCGTCCTTGTGCATCGCATTGTTGATCGTGTTCGCTACGTGGGGCGTACTGCGCGACACCGTTCACGTCCTGATGGAGGGAACACCCCGTGGTCTAGACGTCGAAGAGGTCGAAGCCGCGTTGGCCGCCGAGCAGGGCGTTTCCTCGGTCCACCATTTGCATCTATGGAACCTCGCCTCGGACATCCCGGCCCTCTCGGCTCACGTAGTTCTGAGCGACGACGTCCGGCTGCGCGACGCGCAGATGCGCGGCGAGGAGCTGCGCGCGATGCTCCAGCGTCGCTTTGGTATCCGCCACAGCACGCTCGAGCTCGAGTGCGACCCGTGCGCAGAAGTGAACCAGCCCGTCCACTAGCACTATCGGTTGGGGCGGACAGCCGACGCCTCCGACCGGGCGAGCTGCTTAGTTCGGGCACTCCCGGTCAGAGCGGCGGTGGCGGCGAAGATGGCCAACCCCAGGGCAAGTTCGACGGCGATGGTCTTGCGAAATAGACGACGCGCGTCGGAGCTCGTCGGATCCTCTCGAGCGCGCTGCAGACGCGCTCGCAATACGAAGTGATTGATCCCACCGACGACGAGGACGCCGAGGAAGAACAAGAGCTTGATCGCAAGCGACCGTCCATATGCAGTTCCGGTGAGATCGCCGAGACCGCCGACGTGGAGGAGCGAATTCACGATTCCGGTAAGCGTCACGACGGCGATGGCGACGGCCGCCACGCGCGAGAAGCGCATGACCGCGGGCGCCAGCAGGGCCAGCCGTTGGTCCTCGTCCATGCCGGTCCAGGCCCGCGGCACCACAAGCGCCAGTGAGAGCACGCCGCAGAACCAGATCGATCCGGCCAATAAGTGGACTAGATCGTTGGCTTGTGCGAGCGCGCGCGGCGAGGCAACCACGGAATGTCCCGAGAAGGTAGTTGTTGCCAGCAGGCTCGTCCCCAAGACGATCCACATCACCCACCAGCCGCGCGCCGCGACCCGCCCGTCGGTCGTAGCACGCGGAAGGCTCCACAGCTCGACGCGCCCGACCAGCAGGACGGTCAAGCCCACCAACAATGGGACCCGCAGAAGATGCCAGCGGCCGAACGGGGTCTCGAAGACCCCGCCAAAGGACCCTGCGGTCATTTGCTCGCCGGAGAACTCCGCAACGAGATTTGCCTGTAGCACTAGAACGACGCCCGTGCAGACGGCGGACAGAGCGAGCGCGGCCACGACGAATCCCGCAACCCGGCCGGCCGCCTCCCGCCGACCGGGATCCGCGCTGTCCGGCAACTCGGCAAATGCGGGCCTGAGAACCAGGATCAGAGCCGGCACTATTCCGAAGAGCACGGCATGAGCCGCGAAGCTTCCGAATCGCGCGATGCCTGTGGCTACAAGACGAAGAGTGTCTTCCGGAGCCATTTCCTACTAGCTTCCGAGCGGATCCTGCAGCTCAGGACACCTCGCGACCACGGCGCAAGACCAGTCCGAGCCCCGCCAACCCGACGGTGCCGAGTGTGCCGAGCAAGAGGAGCTGGGAATTCGACGTCGTCTCTGGCTCGGGGGCCGCGGTGTCCTGTAGCGGCGGACGCTGCAGAGGAACCTCGTACCCACCCGGCCCGGATGAACATTCGGGCCTGCCCCGAACGTGCACGGCAAACTTGCCCTGCGTTGCGTCACCATCGACCGCGGAGACGATCCCGTACGCGATTCTGAAATGGCCGGGTTGGGCCTCGGGATCGATCTCGACGTGAGCCGTTGCGCCTTGGAGCTGCACGGTGCGGACGACGTCGTCCCCGCACCCGTCTTTCACCCTGATGTCTGCCCCCTTCCTCGGCCGCTGGCTGAACTCGAGCAGGACGTGGTCGGGCACCTCGTCGCGCACCGAATTGGCCTTGGGGATGGTTCGCACCAGATCGCCGTGTGCCAGCGCGGTCGGTATCGCCAGGGTCGTAAGGGCGGCGACGAGCACCGCCGGCCCAAGCCCTAGGTATCGATTCATTGCACCGTCTCCTTCCAGTGGTTCCAGTAGGTGATCTCCTCGGCTCGCCGCCTCTTGGCCGGCTTGAAGTCCTCACCCTTGAAGTACGCAACGGCGATCAAACCGACTTGCGAAACGGTGTCCGGAATGCCCAGCAGCTCGCCCATCTCCCTCTCGAAGGCAAGGTGCATCGTGGTCAGAGCCGACCCGAGCCCTCGTGCACGCAGGGCGAGCAGCAAGCTCCAGACCGCCGGCCAGATCGACCCGTAGAACCCTGACGCCATCAGGTTGTCGGACACCTCGAACGGATAGCCGCCGCCCTTCAGTAGCACGCCGAGCTCCTGGTAGTTGCCGAGCGCGCAAGGGATCACGTGCACCGGCACGCGGCTCAGGTTGGCGGCGAGATAGCGCGCCGAGTCGACGACCTTGTGCGCATCGGCCCCCGAGAAGGCCTGTTCCATGATGTCGAGATAGGGATTGATCGCCTTGCCGTACAACTCGGCGACGGCGGCGCGCTTCTCAGCATCGGTTACGACCACCCATCGCCACCGCTGCATGTTCGACCCGGTCGGAGCCTGGATCGCGACGCTAAGACTCTCGAGGATGACCTCCGGCTCCACCGGGCGGTCCAGATCGAGACGCTTTCGGACGGTGCGCGTCGTGGTCAGGACGTGATCGACGCTCGCGAGATCGACCTTCACGTCGCCCTTTATAGCTGGTGTCGGCTCTTAATCGGCGCCCGGGCCGTCCTTGTCCGCCAGTCCCTCAACCTCGAAGACGTCCAGCACGCCCCGCTGCCGATCGTTGGCCCACACTCGACCTGCGTAGAAATACGCGGACCAGTAATTAGTCCGGTCCTCGCCGGTGCCCATGTAATAAGCGATCTCCTGAGGGCTCGCCGGGTTGGTCCAGTCGATGACGTTGAAGCCCGACGAATACCACGCAGTCACCATCTTGTAGGTGCCGGGCACGAAGTTGTAGTTGTGCGCCGTGCACCAGTCACCCCTATCGAGCTCGTTCGAGCTGACCGGTTGGCGACCGCGGTCGATCCCGTAATAGCCCTGCAGAAGTGGCGTCGCCGGGTTCGAGATGTCGTAGATGAAGACGTCGCCCAAGGGACCACCGAGACAGTCCGCCGCCATGGTCTCGTCGCCGACGACGAGATATTGGCCGTCGTGCGTCGCCACGGCGGAGTGGTGGAACTGGATGAACGGGTTAATGATGCGACCGATCGTCGTCGGAGCGATGGGGTCGGACACGTCCCAGATCTGCGTCTCAGCGTGCCCCGCCGGACAGAACGCCAGCTTGCTGTCATCGGTGATCAGAAAGCTGAGATCGTGACAGCCACCTGCGTTTACGAAGAACTGCCCGACGACCTCGGGCTTCAGCGGGTCGGACACATCGACGATCTGCTGGACGCCTCTTTCGCCTCCACCGTTGGTCGGCAAGCCCCCCGGGGATGCGTAGATGATGTCCTCGCCGGGATACACCGTGAGGGTGTGCGTCCCACCGGGCAGCGCGACCGCCCCTAAGAACTGCGGACGCTTCGGATTGCGAACATCGATAAGGCGGATGCCGCCTCCGGGCGCGGCTGCGCAAGTGCTGCTGTGATATCCCAACGCGATCAATCCTGGCTTCACGACCGCTACATCGTTCTGTCCTCCGGGGCATGCGATGAATGCCACCTTGCGCGGCTTCTTGCCATCCTTTATCACGTGTACGCCGCCGCCTACCGAGCCCTGCTGCATCGCGTATACGTACTTGCCGGAAAAATCGATGTCGGTTCCCGACGTGAAGAATGGGTCGGATTCCTCGACGCCCTCGTACGCGAACGAGGTGATCAGTTTGACGTTCTCGCTCTGATCGATCTCGGCGGACGCCGGGCCCACCATCCCCGCTACCAGCGCAAGAACTAACCCGGCCCCCCTCAGCGTCCCAGTCAGCTTCGCCATTGGACTAGCGACCCCGTGGCGTCAAGAGGCGCGGCGGTAGCCGGAACTTCTGCTGGGCGCTCTTGATCGTGTCGGGTGCAACCGTCGCGATAGCGGAGGCCAAATATTCGGTGAGGCGCTGGGTGCGCTCACCGTCGAGGAATGCGTGCCGCTCCCACGTGAGGAATGGAATGCCGATCTGGGCCGAACTCACCGTTACGGTGCTGCGAGTGGGGATGTGCGTCCACCACTCGGCATTCGCTCCGGAGATCAGCACGCCGATCCGATGGCCCTTGGAAAAGAGCCAGTCCTGGCCGTACAGCTCGAGCTCTATCTCCTGCGCGCCCGGCCCTCGTACGAGGTGCGCCCCGCGCGACACCATCGTGGCGGTGCCGTCGGCTTTCACGTCGTACACGTTGGCCACGAGGTTCGCGCGCGGCAGCGCGTCGAGCTCGACTTTGAGCACCGGTTCGCCGGCCATCCAGACGTCGTGCGGCAACGGCTGCGAGAACGTCCACACTCCGAGGCCCGTCGAGGAAGGACCGTAGGCCCGGTTCTGCCCGTTGTCCGGATAGGTGCCCCCCTGCAGTTTGTTCCACACGACGCGCGCATCGGGTGGGGGCCACGACGGCTCTCCGCGGTAGCGGCCGAGGTTGTCCTGGACCGCCACCGGCGAATCCTTGTGGACCGCCGCCTGCGCGAGCGGGAGACCCTTCACGTAGTGGTCGAAGAACCGCATCATCTCCGCGGCAAAAACCGAGCGGCCGGTTGCGAACTCCTTGCCTTGCAGTTCCCAGCCGCGCACATGGTCGAACTGGCCATACCAGGCGCGGTTGGGTCCCGCCAGAGCATTGAAGAAGTCGAATGCGCCGTCGGGCTTTGTGTTGGTCTCGAGGAATCCTTGTGTCAGAAAAAGCGGAACCTTCGACTTCTTCGTCGTGCGCAGCAGATCTCGCTCGGCCCAGAAAGCCGAGTCCGGATCGTCCTGCTGCTGCAGAGCGATGTTGACCGGATAGCAGAATGCCAACGGAGCGCTATTGACGTGATAAATGGGTTCGTCCTGCAGCGTTCCCGGCTTGGCGTCGTAGGCAGAAAAACCGACAGGCGTAGCCACCGAGTTAAGGAACCGCACCCCATTGTTGTAGAGGTAGCGGTATCCGGAGTACACGGGTTCCATTGCGACGACCGCCGCCAGGCCCTTGGGCTTCTGTGCCATGCCCATGAGCCCGGTCCAGCCGTCGTAGGACTTCCCCATCAGGCCAACCTTGCCCGTCGACCACGGCTGCGAGGCGGCCCATTCAACCGCTGCTTTCACCGCGCCCTGTTCGGCGGGCCCGCCCCAATCGTTGCAACCGCCCGACCCACCGAAGCCCGGCAGGTCCACCATCACGTAGGTGTACCCATTGCTCAAGATGTCGGAGACCTCGAGGAAGTCGTAGAAGCGATCGCTCGGGCCGCTGGCGTTTGGGTTGTAGTCGGTCGTTTGACCTGAGTGGTTCGTGTAGGGGCTGACGGTGAGGATCACCGGCGTCTTTGCCTTGTCGGAGAGCTTCGCGGGCCGAAGCACGTCGGCGTGCAGCATGGTGATGCCGTCGACCGACGGAAAGTAGTGCTCGGTCCACTGCGCCCCGTCGTACGGCGGAGCCGATCGGGCCGGTGAGGTGAGTCCAACGAGGAGAAGGGCAGCCGTCGTCAGGGCCAATAGGCCCCCGGCTCGGCGGGCGTGCGTCATCTGTCCTCCGGGTTTCTGGGATAAACGTCGCTAGGCAGGTACGACGCGCACGCACGTCTGACCTGCCTGCTCCGCAGGACCTGTGGGGCGTCGGTCCTCGGCGGCCAACTCGCGAGATTCGGCGCGCTGAAAGCTAGTTGCGCGAGGCGTTGAGGGCGTCCTCTTTATTAGGAGCCGGTGTTCCGGGTAGGTGCAGCAAGTTCACGACCTCGGCCACTCCCG
>DATADF010000303.1:0-6343 GCA_036258695.1 Actinomycetota bacterium | reverse complement strand
CCGGGGCGGCAACGCAACCAGGCGCTCCGTCAGCTGCTTGACGACCTCGTCGATCTCGCCCGGCTCGCACAGACGCGTGATCAGTCCGATGTCCGCGGCCTCCTGCGCGGAAATGGTGTCGCCGAGCAATGCGATCTCCTTTGCCTTCGCCAGGGGCACCAGACGCGGCAGGATCCAGGTACCACCGAAGTCGACTAGCAGACCCCTCTTCACGAACAGCTCGGCGAAACTCGCCTGCGAGGTCGCGACGATGAAGTCGCAGGACAGAGCGAGGTTGCAACCCGCCCCCGCAGCAACTCCGGTGACCTTAGCGATCGTCGGCTTGGGGCAGTCGACAAAGGCCCGCACCGTACGGTTGATTCGTTCCATGCGGTCCTTGGCATCGAACGCGGAGCTCACAAGATTCGCCGGGTCCGTTAAATCGGCACCGGACGAGAATGCCCGGCCGGTCCCGGTGACCACGACGCAACGGATCTCGGGATCGGCACCGGCGGCCTCGAATGCGCGGCCGATCTCCAGGAACATGTCCCACGACATGGCATTCAGCTTCTCCGGACGATCCAAGGTGATCGTCACGACCCTGCCGTCGCTCTCCCACTTCAGAGTCTGGTATTCGCCCATTGGCCTCCACCTAGAACGCGTCCTGGATGAGCTCCAGGGTTAGCTCGCCGCGGCGAAACATAGCCGAGACGACATCGAACCGGATCGTGCATAGCCCCGGCTTTCGATCACGAAGCCACTGCGCCGCGAGGCCGCGCAGGCGCTGTTGCTTGAGAGTCCCGACGGCTTCGGCCCCCGCGCCATAGGAATCGCCACGACGCGTCTTGACCTCGCAGAAAACGATCAGGTCTCCGCGTCGCAATATGAGATCGATCTCTCCCTCGGAGCATCGGTAGTTGCGCTCCAGAACCATGAATCCGCGCGCTCGATACAGCTCCGCGGCGGCATGCTCTCCGGCACGGCCAAGCGTTTGTCGTTCGTTCACCCCATCAAATTAAGAAGGGGGTACGACAGACTTTTGCGCCTAGCGCTCCATGCCCGGTGGTTCGGGCAGGAGATCGCGCTCGGCGAGCTGCGCCAGCTCCTCGACGTTCAGGTCGCGGAAGGTGATGACCTTGACGTGGGAGACAAAGCGGGCGGGCCGGTGCATATCCCAGACCCAGGCGTCGGTCAGCTCGACCTCGAACCAGACCCGGCCCCCGACGTGGCGCGTGTCCACCTTGACGTCATTCGCGAGGTAAAAGCGCCGTTCCGTCTCGACGACGTACTTGAACATGGGGAGGACGTCCCGGTACTCCTTATAGAGCTGGAGCTCCATCTCGGCCTCGTACTTCTCGAGGTCCTCGACGCTCATCCGTCCTCCCTTTCCACGATCTCGATCGCGTCCTCTAAGTCTCGCGCTCCGTGAGGGACGACAACACCCTGATCGTCGGGGAAACCGATCACCCCGAAGAAGGACCTCCGATGGATCTCACACGGCCCGAGGCGCTTGAGGGCATTCCAGTGGTGCCGGGTCCCGTAACCCACGTTCGTGGCGAAGCCGTAATCCGGAAACCTTCGATGGTAGCGGCGCATCGCCCGATCACGTGCGACCTTGGCGATGATCGATGCGGCCGCGACGTTCTTCGAGACCGCGTCCCCTTTCTTTACCGAAAGGGCCCGGTAGCGGAATCGTTTCAACTTGAATCCGTCGACGAGTACGAAATCTGGCTCGATCGACAGAGTTCGAACGGCACGCCGCAATGCCTGGAGGTTGCAAGGGTTCAGACCGAAACGATCGATGCTGGAATGACGGACTCGCACGACGGAGATAGCGAGCGCGATGTCCTCGATCTGCTCCGCGAGTCTCCGAAGCTGCACGCGCGTACACATTTTCGAATCGCGCAGGCCGGGCAGCTCGACGCCGGGTGGGAGGACCACCGCCGCGGCAAACAGCGGCCCCGCCAGCGAGCCGCGGCCCACTTCGTCGACGCCGGCGACATGATCGAACCCGGCGTGAGCGAGGCGGGCTTCCATCAGGCCTGAGGCATCGGTCGGCGGCATAGATGCGACTCTAGGACGGACTGCCGACGCTACGCGCTTTTCGCGTCCCTCAGGAGTTCTCGCAGCTCCGCCGTACGCGTCCGCTCCGGCAGGTGTCGGATCCGGGCCCGCCAAGCAGAACGTCCGCCCCCGCTCGTCCGTTCAGGAAATCCGATCCGTCGCGCCCTGCAAGGGAGTCGGCGCCCGCGTCGCCGAGGAGGCGGTCGCCGAAAGCCGACCCCACCACTCGTTCGACGGTTGAGATGGAATCGACACCCTGTCCGGTCGCCTGGCCGGCTTCGAGATCCACCGTCACGGATCGCAGGGCATCCGTAAACAGCGCCTCGTCCCGCCCACGCCCGCCGGCCATTCCATCGTCGCCGGGCCCCCCCATCAAGGAATCGTCGCCCCCGCCGCCCTCGAGGCTGTCGTTGCCCTCGAGCCCGTCCAGCGCGTTCGCGCCGGCGTTTCCTTGCAGGATGTCGTTGTGCCGACTCCCGACGACCTGAGAGATGTTCGCGAGCTCGTCCGAACCCCACCCGGCCGCCTCCCCGGTCCTCAGGTCCACCACCACGCGATCGGGAGCGTGGGCGTACACCGCCCGGTCCGCACCGCTTTGTCCGTCGAGTCGATCGTCGCCTTGGTCGCCGAGTAACTCGTCGTCGGCCGGGCCTCCTAACAAGACATCGTTTCCGGCGCCACCGGCGAGCTCATCGGCGCCCCCGCCGCCCCGCAACGAATCGGATCCCGCGTTGCCACAGATCAAGTCGTTGCCCCCATGTCCACGGATGAGATCCCCTCCGCGTCCTCCGACGATCACGTCATCTCCCTCGGTGCCGTCTAAGACGTCGGAGTTGCCGGAGCCGACGATGGTGGCGGGGCGGCCGTTACAGGTGGCCTGCGCCGCCACGCGGGGAGGAAGGACGAGAGCCATCAGCAACCCGACGGCGCAAAGAGCGATGGCACGCCGGGGATTCACAGGGTCCCCAAGCGCGGCAAGGGCCAGACGATCACGAAGGCGTGTCCGATGATCTTGTCCTCGTCGATGGGGCCCAGGATGCGTGAATCCTCGGAGTTTCCGCGGTTGTCTCCCATGACGAACACCTTGCCGGCAGGCACCCGGCAGCCGCCCTTGATCTTGAGGAGCTCGAGCCGCTCGCAGTCGGCCAGGGTGATCGACGGACTCGAGCGGTCGCGCCCGCGGTTGATGAACGGCTCGTCGACGAGCATCCCGTTCACGAACAGGCGGCGGGGGGTCCCGGAGTAGCGGATCGTGTCCCCGCCCACGGCCACTACACGCTTGATGTAGTCCTCCTCGAATCCCGTGGGAAGCCCGAGCAGCTCACGAAAGAAATCGCGCACGTCTTGGGTCCACGGGACGTCGGGCGGCTCGCCGAACACCTCCTTCGCAAAGACGACGACGTCGCCCTGCCTAGGATCGCGCAGCCGATAGCTGACCTTCTCGACCAGCACCCGGTCGCCGGCCCGCAAGGTCGGGAACATCGAACCCGACGGAATGTAGAACGCTTGCAGCAAGAAGGTCTTGATCACGACGGCGATGGCGAACGCGAACAGGACCAGGAGCGGTACCTCCGCGGCTCGCCGCAACCAACCACGATTGGGTCTGGACGCGCGCGTCACGAGGACCGGGCGGGTCCGCTCCGTCCGCGCAGTCACGGGTTGTTGGCCGTCGGAGCGCAGTCGCTCGACCACCTCGGCATCCACTCCGGACGAGTGGCTCGCGACTGGGTTTCCCAGCTCCTCGAGCCGGTCCATCAGTTCACGTGAGCTCATGCCCAACTCGCGCGCGACCTCATACACACGTGGCATGGCGAAAAGGGTAAAGGGCTGCTCGGGTTACAGCGCTGCGAAGTCCGCGGGCGGCCAGATCAGAAGGAAGGCTTGCCCGACGACATGATCCACGGGGATGGGACCGAAATTGCGCGAGTCGTCCGAATTGTTCCGGTTATCCCCCATGACGAAGATCATCCCCTCGGGGATCGTCTGGGGGCCGAAATTGCTCGTCGGCATGCCGTCGGGGAGATAGGTCTCCTCGACCAGCTCGTTGTTTACATAGACCTGCCCGTCCCGCCCCTCGATCACATCTCCTTCGACGGCTATCACTCGCTTGATGAAGTCCTGGGAAGTCCCCGTCGGGAAGCCGAACAGGTCCCGGAATGCATTTGCGATGTCGATCCAAAAAGGTTCGTCGGGTCCGCTCTCTCCGGAAACGACGTGAGCCAGATCCTTTTCAAAGACCACAACATCGCCGCGGCTCGGACTTCCGAACCGATAGGTGAGCTTCTCGACCAGGACTCGATCCCCGATCTTCAGTGTGGGCTCCATCGACGCGGATGGGATGTAGAAGGCCTGCAGAGCAAACGTCTTGATCAAAAGAGCGATCCCGAATGCGACGACGACGAGAACCGGAAGCTCTTTCCAAAAAGAGCGGTGCCTGCCCTCGTCTTCCTCGGGCTGGTCTTCCTCAGGCCCTCTCGGTCCGTTGACCGGCATCGCGTCAGGCTGCGCCTGGTCCCGCTGCTGAGTCTGGGACACGGCTAGGCCTGGCGCTTCTCTTTGACCTTTGCCTTCTTTCCGACGCGCTCGCGGAGGTAGTAAAGCTTGGCCCGCCTGACGTCCCCACGGGTGACGACCTCTATCTTGGCGAGCATCGGCGAGTGGACCGGAAAGGTCCGCTCCACGCCCACCCCGAAGGAGACCTTGCGCACGGTAAACGTCTCGGATAGCTGGCTACCCCGCCGACGAATGACGACGCCCTCGAAGACCTGGACGCGCTCGCGCTCGCCCTCCACGACGCGCACGTGCACGCGCACGGTGTCACCGGGACGGAAATCCGGCAGATCGCTGCGCAGATAGGGGCGCTCGACGAGATCTGTCGGGTTCATCACCTGCTCCTTACTCTTTGTCGGTCTGTGCCGCTTGTCGTACGAGGCCCGCGCGCTACGAGGGCCGATCTTGGTACTGGTAGCCCGGACGGGATTCGAACCCGTGGTCTCCGCCTTGAGAGGGCGGCGTCCTAGGCCAACTAGACTACCGGGCCAGGTAAGCACCCCCTCCCCGGGGGTTCGTGCCACTCTAACTCAGCACATCAACTACTCGGATGCCTTCGGTGTTCCCGCTCGGGACAGTGGCTGGGGTGCCTGGACTCGAACCAGAACTAGCGGAACCAGAATCCGCCGGGCTGCCAATTACCCCACACCCCACCGAGGTCGCAGAGGAAACAGCGCCGGGAAGGATAGCGGCCTAGACCGCGGCTCTAAGACGAGCGAGCGTTTCATCCCGGCCAAGATCTACAGCGTTTCGAACAACGACGGGCACCTCAACGTTCCCGTTACGGGCGGCGCCCCCAGGAGATGCTGGTGTTGGGAGTGTGCAGGTCGATGTCGATCAGCTCCCGCACTTGGGAGCCGTTGGGTCGCATCTTGTAGAGGCGCCATGGCCCACGGCGGTCGCTGATGAATGTCAACCATCTGCCATCGGGAGACCAGGTCGCAAAACGGACGCTTCCGGGGTGGTCCGACGTGACGTTTCGTTCGTCGCCACCGAACACATCGATGACATGGACATCGTCATCCGATATGAACGCGATCCTCCTACCATCGGGGGACCATTGCGGAAACAACCCCTGGGCTAGTGGACGCGGGGCCGACCCATCTGCCGTCATCAGAATGATCGTGCCGAGGTCGCCAAAGGCCAGCCATCTACCGTTCGGAGACCACACGGGGTATTCCTCGTAGCCTGGATCGGAAGTCAGTCGCACCACATTGCCTCCGTCCGCGTCCATTACATAGAGATCGGTCTCTCCGCCGCGTAAGTACAGGAGCCTGGCCGTCAGATTCGGAAAGCCGCGATCACTGACGAAAACGATCTTGCTGGCGTCGGGTGACCAACTCGGGAACTTCTCAAAAGCTAAGGGCGTATTGGTGAGATTCCGTTCGCCCGTCCCATCGGCTTCGAGCGTGTAGATGTCGCCGGACGAGACTTTCCCGTAAGTGGGATCGTCACGTACGAAAGCGAGCTTGCGACCATCGGGCGACCACACCGGGGTCACATCGATGTCGGGTCCGCTCGTGATCTGCGTGAAGGCCCCGCCTGTGGGTGAGAGCGTGAATAGATCACGGTCTCCGAGGACGGGCAACTCACCGGGCGGCGGCGCCGGTATCGACGTAAACGGCGGCCTTAGCACAGATATCGCGATGCGGCCATTGCGCACGCGCGCGGCGGCCTTTGCACGCGGTTCCGTCGGTAAGAGGCTGATCAGGAGTCCGAAAGCGCAAGCGATCACGGCAACGCTCTTGGG
>DATADF010000302.1:0-3230 GCA_036258695.1 Actinomycetota bacterium | reverse complement strand
CTCACTTGGAGATGTTGGAGAAGGCAGGTCGGGTGCGGCGCGACGGCAATGTGTGGGTGATGGCTCGGAGCCCTGCATGAAGCGCCTTGGACGACCGCGAAGTGGCGAGGCACTGCCTCCCGCCGGGAGTTGGCGATGGGCCGTGAGGCTGGTGGAAGGCGCGTCGTGGGCCACGCTTGTGCTGACCGCGGTCCTATTTCAGTTCGGTAGCTTCACCTCTTCGCAATACGGGGCCGGATTGGCGGCCCTTGCCGCGCTGGCGGTACTTCTCTTCGTTCTTTTTCGCGTCGCGCTACCGCTGGTGCCACTGCACCGATGGGTGGCATGGCCGGCGATCCTTGTTGGACTCGCCATCGGTGTGTTGCTTTACGGCGTGCTGCGAGGAGAGGTGCCCTCCGCGGAGTTGATCTTCGTACCGTTGATCTTCGGCGCGGGCCTGCTTGGAGGTGTCGTTCAAGGACTTGCCGTCGGCGGCTTGAGCGCCGTCGCGTATGGCGTCGCCGGGGTCATTGGTGAGATCGATCCTCGGCCCGAAGAAGCGGTGCTCACCGCAGGAGTCTTTCTTTTAGTCGGCGCTCTCTCCGGTCTCGTCGCGCGCGAACTCCGTTCTCACTATCGCGGCGAGAAGCAAGAACACATCCTGGCGTCTGCGGTCAGGCACCGCCTGATGGCAGTTCTCGACGCAGTCGATGAGGCCGTCCTTTTTCGTGATCGCGAGGGAACCATTCGGATCGTCAATCGAAGGGCCGCCGAGCTCTTCGAGGTCGATCCGGGTGTGCATCAAGGTCACCCGATTGTGACGCTGCTGCGCGACATTGCGCGGAAAACCGAGGATCCCGAGGGATTCATGGAGGCTTTCCAACAGCTTCTCGACGATCCCGAAGCGGACTTTCGTGTCGAGATCGAGCAGATCATCCCCGAGCGCCGACGACTGCGGCTCTACTCAGGCCCGACGTTCGACGAAGAAGGCGTGCTTGTCGGCCGGATCGATGTGTTTACAGATATCAGTGAGAGCGTTCAAAGAGAGGAGCAGGTAAAGCGGCTCTACGAGCAAGCGCGGCGTACTGCGGAGCGTTATCAGCGCAGCCTGCTCCCCGAGCGCATTCCCGATCTGCCGCGCGTCAGCCTTATCGCGCATTACGTCGCGGCAGCCGGCCCGCGCGCTGTTTGTGGGGACTTCTACGACTTCATCTCGCTTCCCAACGGACGCGTCGGCTTGGTGATCGGCGACGTGTGTGGCATCGGCCCAACTGCCGCCAACGACGCGGCTCTGACCCGCTATACCTTGCGCGCTCTTGCCGCGGAGTCGCTCGATCCGGCGGATCTTCTCGTCGAACTAAACGAGCAGATCAGCGCGCAGCTTCCGAGCGAACGTTTCGTCCGCCTGTTCTTCGGGGTTCTCGATCCAGAGCGCGCCAAACTCGATTACGCGAATGCGGGGCATGTCCCCCCCGTGGTCTATCGCTCGCACGATAAGAGCGTGTCGTGGTTAGAGGAGGGCGGTATCGCCCTGGGCATCGAGGACGACGCGGTCTACAAGATCGGTCAGCTCGATCTGGCCGCCGGCGACATGCTGGTTCTGTACACGGACGGAGTCACCGAGGCCCCGCGGCATGGGCGACCGTTGGGCCAGGGGCGTTTCCGCGACCTGGTCGAGTCGTACGGAATGGGAACACCGGGTGAACTGATCCAGGCTCTCGGGCGCTCGGTCGACGCGTGGGTTTCCGACGAGCTGCGCGACGACCTCGCGTTGCTGGTGTGCCAGATCGTGCCCGACGCGCTGCTTGGCGAACCAGTGCGCGAGCTTGTCCTTCCGAACGAACCAGAACGCATTGCCGAGATCCGTCGGTTCGTCTCCGACTTCCTGACCGATGTGCGCGCGCCGGTGGAAGCTTCTGCGGAGGTTCTCATTGCGGTTGGTGAGGCGGCCGGTAACGCAACGCGGCACGGCCGGCGACCGGCGGGGCGCAGCGAGGTGCGCGTCAGATGCGCGCTCGACAAAGACAGCGTCCTCGTAACCATTGCCGATGATGGCCCGGGGTTCGACGTCGAGGCCACGCCCAGCGACGTGCCGCCTGATCCGCTGGCGTCCGGTGGGCGAGGGCTCTATTTGATGGAGGCGCTCATGGACGAGGTCCACATCGATAGCTCGCCTGAGGGCACCCTCGTGCTGCTCGTGCGGGATGTCTCCACGAGCCGATGGCAGGCCCGACCATCTGACTCTGCCTGGTCGCCCCCGCCGCCCCCCGAGTGATAACTTGACTGTGCGGTCAAGAAAAGAGGGAAGGAGGCCCGTATGTCCGGCAGCCTGAGAGAAGCCGTGATCGTCGAGGCAGTGCGCAGTCCTCTGGGCAAGCGCAACGGCAAGCTCGCCGGCTGGCACCCGGTCGACCTCCTAGCCGAGGTTCTGAACGAGACCGTCCAGCGTTCGAGCCTCGATCCCGCCGCAGTTGATGACGTGATCTGTGGATGTGTCTCGCAGATCGGCGAGCAATCGATCAACGTCGGACGCAACGCCTGGCTGGCAGCCGGCCTGCCCGAAGAGGTCCCGGCGACAACGATCGATCGGCAATGCGGCTCGTCGCAGCAGGCCGCTCACTTCGCGGCTCAAGGAGTGATGGCGGGCGCTTATGACGTCGCGATTGCGTGCGGAGTCGAATCGATGACCCGTGTGCCGATGGGATCGAGCGCCCAGTCGCAGGGCTTCCCGTTCAGCGAAAAGCTTTTGTCGCGCTACGAGGGCGGCCTCGTCCCCCAAGGAATCTCTGCCGAGATCATCTCCGAGCGCTGGGGTCTAACGCGTACTGAAGTGGACGAATTCGGCGCGCGGTCTCACACGCTCGCCGGAGAAGCGAGCAGTGCGGGCGATTTTCGCGCCGAGATCGTGCCGATCAAGGTCGAGAGTGAGGAAGGTACCGACCTCTTCGAAACCGACGAGGGGATTCGCACTCCAAATTTAGAGAAGATGGCTGCGCTACCGCCGGCGTTCAAGGCCGATGGAATCGTCACGGCCGCCAATTCCTCGCAGATAACCGATGGTGACGCTGCACTACTGATCACTAGTCGTGAGAAGGCGACAGAGCTGGGCCTCAAACCGCGCGCGCGATTCGTTGAGTTCGCACTCGCGGGAACCGATCCCATCACAATGCTCACGGGTCCGATTCCGGCGACACGGAAAGTCCTGGAACGAGCCGGTCTCAGCTTGCAGGACATCGATTTCGTCGAGATCA
>DATADF010000301.1:0-3399 GCA_036258695.1 Actinomycetota bacterium | reverse complement strand
CAGGGTCTCGATCTCTTGATGCGTGAGTTGGTGACCCCCCGGCTGCCACTCGAGCGTGACGTCGGCTCCCGCTCGGCCCAGTAGGTCGGCCAGAGCCTGGGTCTGCTCCGCCGCGATGTAAGGGTCTTGCCGGCCGCCGGTTAGAAGCACCAACGTGCCCCCAAGATCGGGAAACTCACCCGGGTCGAACGGAAGCATCGCGTGCAGCAGAGCGGCGCGGCGCAGCAGGTTGGGATGAAGCAGAAGCAAGCTCGCGGCGATGTTGGCGCCGTTGGAATATCCGAGGGCCACTATCTCATCTCGATCCAAACGGTAGTGGTCGGCCGCCTGCTCTACGAAGTCGGCGAGCGCGTGCGTCTGTTGAGTCAAGTCCTCCATGTCGAAGACGCCCATGGCAAGACGTTTGAAGAAACGCGGCATGCCGTTCTCGAGCACCTTGCCCCGTGGACTCAACAGGTGGGCCTCGGGCAGAACCTGGCGGCCCAGGGGCAGCAGGTCGTTCTCGTCGCCACCGGTCCCGTGCAGCAGCAGCAGGGTCGTAGGGCTGGATCCCTTTACGTAGCGATGAACGAAACGAAGGTCGTCCGAAGACGCGATCACGAACGCGTAGCCGCGCGGCCACGAGGGTCGGGCAGCGGCGTGAGAATCTCCTTCAGCTTGTCGCGGAGGTGCTCGTAGTTCGGGGGGAGCGACAAACCCTGCCCGAGGGTTGCGAGCTCTTCGTCCGACGTGAATCCCGGTCCCAGCGTCGCGATCTCGAAGAGAACTCCCGAGGGCTCACGAAAGTAGATCGAGCGGAAGTAGAAGCGATCTATGACCGGCGTCGGTGCCATCCCCCCTTGCTGCACGCGCTCACGCCATGCGGTGTGGTCGTCCATCTCCGACGCCCACGCGACGTGATGCACCGTGCCGGCACCCTGGAGCGGGCGGGTCGCGGGCGGAGGATCGTCGAACGCGTAGAAGCCGGAGCGGGCCTCTCCCCTGCAGATCCATTCGTTTTTCGCCACGACCTCGAATCCCAGCGTCTGCTCGAAGAACTCTGCGCTTGCCTCGGGCATGCTGTTGTAAGCGCGCACTCCGTCGAACCCTCGGATGGCGAACTCCGCGGGGACGTCCGGATGTTCCGCGGTCAACGGCTCATTTCCCGAGGTGTCGATCTTGAGTTCCAGCGCCAGCCCCTCGGGGTCTGTAAAGCGGAGGGAGATCTCGGATCGATCGACCTCTAACCCTTCGCGCTCGATCCTCTGACCCCAGAAATCGAGCGCCGCCTGTGACGCGACGCGAAAGAGGACGCGGTGGACCATTCCGTCTCCGGCCCGACCGCGGGGGGCTCCTGGATACTCGAAGAAAGTGATGTCGGCGCCGGGGCTGCCGAGCTCGTCGGCATAGAACAGGTGGTAGATCGTCGGGTCGTCTTGGTTGACGGTGCGCTTGACGAGCCGAAGGCCGAGGACGCCGGCATAGAACTCGACGTTTTGCGGCGCGTCGCCGGTTATGGCCGTGACGTGGTGTATCCCCTCGAGCTTCACCCTGCCTTATTACCCCTTTTTGCGTGGCAACCGGAATGCCGCATTTGGCGGCGATTAGGACGCTGAGATCAGGCGACTGGGTCGAGCAATCCCGCTTCGCGGCCGTTGACCGGAATGGGGTCGGCGAGCAGGTCGCCGAGGCGTAGCTCCTGAGCGCATTCCGAGCACGTGACGACGGGCTGGGTCACGTGACCGCAAGTCGTGTGGATGATCGACACCGGCGGGTCTCCGTCGAGCGTCCACCGGTCCCCCCAGCGCATCATCGCCAGGATGACCCCGACGAGATCACGACCCTGCTCCGTGAGCCGGTACTCATAGCGCGGGGGGCGCTCCTCGTACTGGCGACGCTCCAGGACTCCTTTGTCGACCAGCTTCTGCAGGCGGTCGGTGAGGATGTTGCGGGCTACCCCGAGATCCCGCTGGAAGGCGTCGAAGCGCCGAACCCCGTAGAAGGCGTCGCGAATGATCAGAAGCGACCAGCGGTCCCCGATCGCGTCCAGCGTCCGGGCGACCGAGCACTCCATGGCGGAGAAATCTGCAGGGGTCATGGGGGCATTCTAGGCGGGTCAGTTGCTTTTTGCAACCCTGTGCGCGAGACTCCGTTTCGAATTGCAACCTACCAGGGTTGCGACCGGAGTGGGAGGTGTCGATATGAGGCTCGCAACGGCCCCGCCGGAGTGGCTCGAGGGCTTGATCGTCGAACTCACCGAGATAGATCTGCTCGCCGAACTCGCGCCCGGTTTCGTGAAGCTCGATCTCCGACCGGCCGCGCAGGGCATCTGATGGCGGCCTCAAGAACGCGGGCGCTCAAGGCCACCTGGCTCGCGACTCAGATAACCGGGCGGATCTCGGCACGCCTAAGCGAGCCGTTCGTTTCACGACTGTGGTTCACGCCGTGGCCGGTCCCCGTCGGTGAGCGCGGACTGGCCAAGCAGCAAACATGGCTTCAGCCCACCAAGCGGATCGTCCTCGACTCCCGACTCGGCCCCATCGTTGGGTTCGAAGCGGGCGAGGGCCCCACGATCTTATTGGTGCACGGTTGGGGCGAGCGCGGCTCGTTTCTGGGTGCCTTTATCGAGCCGCTCATGGACTCTGGTTTCCGCGTCGTTGGTGTCGACTTCCCGGGCCACGGCGACACTTCATGGCGTCAGACCAACATCTGGGAATGGGTGGAGTCGCTGATCGACGTCGCCGACGGACTCGGTGACGTGAGGGCGGTAGTTGCCCATTCGATGGGCGGAGGCGTCACCACCCTCGCACTTAACCGCGGTCTCAAGGTGGATGCAGTGGCTCTGATCGCGCCGCCGTCTGACATAGAGAACGTCTTCAAGACGTTCAGCCTTATGTTCCGCCTGCCCAAGCGCGCAGCAGCGGGGTTGCGGCGCTACATCGATCGCCACTTCGGCAAGACCGTGTGGGATGAATTGATGATCCACCACCACGTTGCAAACCTCGATGTCCCCGCGCTGATCGTTCACGACGAAGACGACGCACAGGTCAAGGTTGACGAATCGCGCGATTTGGCGGCTGCGTGGCGCGGTTCCCGGCTGCTCATCACCTCGGGCTTGGGACACGACAAAGTCATGCGCGATCCAGAGGTCGTGTCGGCAGTGATCGCCTTCCTGAACAGCGCCGTCAAACCGGACGGACGGCTGCTGGCAACAGGCTCAACTACCTAAACAAGAGGAGGCACTACGTTGGCAACCAAAGCGATGACTCTGTCGGAAGCCCCTGTTCGATCGGACACCGTGGAGGAAAGGTCAAAGAGCCGCGTCACCGCGCGCGGGCTATGGAACTCGTTCAAGGAGCGCCGAGCGCGCAGGGGAAGTAACCAGTCGGCTGCGGTGAGAGAAGTGGGACGCGCGACCGG
>DATADF010000300.1:0-3401 GCA_036258695.1 Actinomycetota bacterium | reverse complement strand
CGAGGGGGCCGGACACCAGCTTCGGCGAGTCCCGGAGGCGATCGATCGCCTGCTTGACTGGTTGGAACGAAGCGTTCCGAGGCCTTCGACGTCCGCCCAGCCCTCCAAATGAAGCCATCCCTCCTGCGGGGGGTAGTCGGCCTGGTGGTGTTCGGCGCGTCCTTCGCGGGGGGGTTTGCTCTCAGCCGACGCCTCGATCCCCTTGGGTGGCTGCTTCTGGGTCTGATCGTCGGCCTCGGCCTGCTGGGGATTGCAGTGGCGCGCCGGGGCCAGCGGGGCGACGTCTCCCCACGACAGTGCACCCGCTGCGGTGGGCTGCTCTCGCCTCACGCCCCCTATTGCAAGCACTGCGGCGCTCCTGTCACGGAGGTGACAGCGCCCTAAGGGATTCGGACATTTGGCCTTCTTTGGCTGGGTGTCACCAATCGGACCCAAGGACTTCACGAACGTGACGCCAAGTTCACGTCTCCAAGTTGACAGCTTTAGGGGTGGTTTTGGGGGCCTCTGAAGTTCAGAATTCAGTGGAGGGCGGTTGAGAGGACTGGGCATCCTGAGGACGAGTCATCACATCCCCATGCCGTGGAGGGCCTCCGGCCCGCGGGCCGGCAAGTCCGGCGCGAGTCGAAACCTATTGCTTGCTCTGGTCGCCCTGGGCGCGGTCCTGGCCTCATCCGCCCCGGCCCCTGCCGGTCCCCTCGACGGCTGGTCATCGCCCAACGTCGAGTTCGTCAAGAACGTCCGCGTCGACCTGGCCGGCGTCTCGGTTTCGGAAACCTGGGGAGCAACTCTGCGCGGCCGTTACCTATATGTGACCGGGTGGGGAGTGCTCACGATCTTCGACGTCTCGCGCCCTGAGGACCCAGTGAAAGTGTCGCAGCTTCCTGCTCAGTTGAGCCTCGACTCGGAGGTGGGGGCTATCGCAGATGCCCGCGAAGACCCAGACACCAACGGCACGATTCTGCCGACCCTCATATCACTGACACCATTTGTCCGAAAGGAATTAGTTGTAGTCGACGTTTCCAACAAGGCTGAGCCGGAGATCATCTCTCGCCTTCGGCTGACCGAACGGGCGCACACGATTTCGTGTCTTGACGACTGCCGGTGGGCGTACATCTCAGATGGTCACATCATTGACCTACGGGATCCGAGGGATCCTCAGCTGGAGCCGGTTCTTTGGAACGAACAGCTGCGATTCTTCCCGACGGGGTTTGGGCCGTCCCCAGTTCACGACGTGACCGAGGTCGCTGAGGATCTTGTTCTCACCGCAAGCGTCCCGATCTACCTGCTTGATACGAGCAATCCTCTTCGCCCCATAGTCCTCGCGCAGTCCGACTCTTCGCCGTACAGCTTTGGAGGCGTCGCCTGGCCGAACGCGCCCCATTCCTCGCTTGTCCTTTCCTTCAGCGAGCCTGGCGCCTTTCCGGCCCCTGGCTGCAAGGTACGAGACGCTCTGCAGGGGACTTCCTACGACAGCGCGCTCGCGACCTGGGATGCCGCGCACTGGCGAAGGACAGGCATCTTCACTCGAGTCGATGCATATTTCCCCTCGGATGGTGTTTTCGCGGATGGCAACCCACCCGTCAGTGCGACGCACGACAGTGGATGCTCCGCCAGCTGGTTCGATCTTCATCCCAACTTCCGTGAGCGTGGCTTGGTGGCCGCGGCGTTCTACGGCAATGGAGTCAAGTTCCTCCAAGTAAGCCAAGAGGGGAAGTTCGAAGAGCAGGGCTACTGGCTTCCCTCGACGTCTGCAGTGTTTGGCTCGATCGACGCGGAGTGGGCCGACGAGGACACCGTTTACGCGATCAGTATCGACCGCGGCATCGATGTCCTGCGCTTCACGGCCCCGAAATCCTGATGGCACGCCGAGCTTGCCTGGCCGCACTTGGGGTTGCTCTCGTGCTGGCCAACGCGTTCCCCGCTCCCGCGGGGCCCCTCGACGGCTTTACCTCCAACAACGTCGAGTTCGTCGGAAACATCGCCGAGTTCGGCCCGTCGGGAGCCGTGCTCCATGGCCGTTACTTCTATGTGACCGGATCGCGCGGCGTCGTGATCTACGACGTGTCAAATCCGGAAGATCCGCGCCAAGTCGGCATTTTTGAACGGGCTCCGGATGATCGTTACGTCCCCTCGGACTACCAGCCAGAGACCAACGGCAAGATCCTGGTCTGTGCCAATTGCGAGAGCGTCGACGAGGGCGACGCCTTCCAGGTGCGGGACGCGGTTTTCGATGTGCGGAATAAGCGACAGCCACGCTGGATGGCGGCTCTTCCGCACGCGCACCATTGGAGCTGTGTGCTTGATTGCAGATGGGCATACGGCAACAACGGGCTGGTCGTCGATCTGCGCGATCCTGCGAACCCGGTGCCCAGCGGGTCGTGGAGCGAGGGCCTGGAGACTCGGATCCCTCCTTTCTACGAGATCTTCGATCCTTTTCTCAGGTCCTCTGGCACCCATGACGTCACCGAGGTTGCTCCGGGCATCGTTCTGACCGCGAGCGTGCCCATGTACCTGCTCGATGCGCGGCGGGACCCCACTCATCCGCGCGTACTAGCACTTTCTGATGGTTCTGCATATAGCTATGGCTATGTCGCCTGGCCCGATTTCCATAAGGGCGGGTTCCCGCTCTCCAACAATGAATCCGGCGTCGCCCACTCGCGATGCGAAATCAACAACAGGCTTGAGGGCTCAACATTGGAGAGCGCCTTTAAGACATGGGACGGGAGCAGATGGAAGAACGATGGCCTTGTGACCGGGATCGATACCTATACGGCGTCCAACGGCACCTATGCCGATGGCGACCCGGCGCTCAGCGGCGGTTTGTGGGATCCGATGGCCTCCGCTCAGTGGGGATGCGCCCCATTCGGCTTCGATGCACACCCAGATTTTCGCCATACGGGTTTCGTTGCACATGCCTGGTCCGGGCACGGGACGAAGTTCCTCAAGATCAGCCGAGATGGCCACATCAAACAAATTGGGTTCTTCCTCGGACACAGGACCAATTCTCTGGACGTCGACTGGATTACAAATGAGATCGTTTACGTCACAGATTCCCACCGCGGCATCGACATCCTCCGCTTCACGGGTCATACGCCATGAGTCTTCGCGTTCGTCGCACGGCTTTACTTCGCGCCTTGCTTGTCGGGGTTGTCGCTCTCGGGATGCTGCCTTTCGCTCAAGGTTCGGCTCCGGCCGGCCCCCTCGACGGTTTCTCTTCAAAGAACGTCGAGTTCGTTGCAACCATCCCTGAGATCCGACCTTCAGGCGGAGTCCTAGAAGACGACCACTTCTATGTGACTGCCTCTCTACGCCTCGCGATCTACGATGTCTCGCGGCCTGAAGCGCCCCAACTAACAGGCTCTATCGAAACGGGCATTGATCCCTCGCGCATTTCAGACGTG
>DATADF010000299.1:0-2839 GCA_036258695.1 Actinomycetota bacterium | reverse complement strand
CGACGCCGATGGGTCGAATTTGGAACCCCTGATAGTGGAACCAGGTGACCAAGGGCTGGCGACGTGGTCACCGGACGGGGCATGGATCGCGTTTTCCAACTTCTTATCCGGTGGCATCGAGTTGATCCGTGCCGATGGTTCTGATCGGCGCCCTGTCACGAGAACCGGGGCCTTTGCAAACACGCCTTACGAAGCGGAATGGTCGCCCGATGGAAAGTGGCTGGCATTTAGTGCGACGGGCGGAAACGATGAAGACATCTGGATTATTCGCGCCAGCGGTCGGGATCTACGCAATCTGACTGAATCGTCGACGGCCGACGACGCATTTGCTGCATGGTCGCCCGATGGGAAACAGCTTGCATTTCTCAGCGATCGTGATGGGCCCTGGAGGCTTTACAGCATTAGTGCGGCAGGTCGCGGCGCCCGTCGACTCATCGATCTCGAGCTCGTAGGCGGAGATTTCTCCCGGCCCGATTGGGGGCCGCGCCCATGAAAGGCCACCATCCGGAGCCAAGCGTCGTTTTTCGACGTCCCACTCAGAAAGTGCAACACAGTCTGCGAACGCAAAAAGCCCTGCGCCTCGTATTTGCACTCGTGCTGGGCGTGAGTGGCTTTGGGGCGTCGGTCACATCGGAAGCTGTAGCCGCGTTTCCCGGCCGCAACGGCCTGATTGTCTTTCCGGTAAGAGAGTGCCCATGTCCGGCGCCTCCGTTGCCACTTGACTACAACCTTTTCGTGGTCGCTCCGGATGGATCCGGGGTTCGACTGCTAACTGAGGGCCCCGGGTTCGACATCCAACCTGCGTGGTCCCCAGACGGTCGACGCATCGTGTTCGCGCGCGGCGATGCAACGAGGACTCAAGCCGACATCTACGTCATGGACGTGGACTCCGGCGAGCTGACCAACCTCACGAACACACCGGGCACCGTGGACTACGGCCCCGCGTTTAGCCCGGACGGAAGCAAGATCGTTTTCAACAGCGACCAGGCGTCTCCCGAGCTGCTGCCGCGAGTACTTAGACAACCGCCGGAAGGCGACCTTTACGTGATGAACGCCGACGGCAGCAACGTCACGCAGCTGACCTCCGGACCGGGAGGGCAGAACGCTCCGAGTTGGTCACCCGACGGGAAGTGGATTGCCTTTGAGGACACTCAGGCTGGGAGGATTGGTTTGATCCGCCCCGATGGCACCGACAAGGAACTGTTGCCGATGCCTGTTTGGGCGGCGGAGCTGACTGTCGCCGGCCCCCAGTGGTCTCCCGACGCCAAGAGGATCGCGTTCTTCAATGTCCAAGATGCGCAGAACGAGAGGAACATCTGGGTCACTAAGGCCGATGGAACCTCGGTCCGCCGGCTCACCGCAATCGATGACGTCGATGACGCTTCTCCAACTTGGTCACCCGACGGCAGATACATCTCCTTCGTCCGTGGGATACCAGGGTCTGTCTACAGGCTGTGCCGGATGCGGTCCGACGGTTCAGGGCGAGTGACGCTCATTGATCTCGATCTGCAATCGGATACCGCTCCCGATTGGGGGCCGCGCTCATGAAGCCTCGTTTCGGATTGAATCCTGATACCCCGCGCTCGCGAGCAAAACAAATAGCTATCGCGGCGGCAGTCGCTCTAGGGATCGCTTGGAGTCTCGCTCCGAGGACAACCGCAAGCGCCAAAGCGGCAGTCGGCGCCCGCAACGGGGAGATCGTCTTCGCTGTAGGCCAGGATCCCACGCGACAGCAACTCGATGGTTCGTTCCTCGAGTTCAACCTGTTTTCGGTGTCACCGACCGGCGAGGGCCTACGTCAGATCACCAGCGCGCCGGGGGTCGAGATCAGTCCCGCGTGGGCTCCCGATGGACTACGGATCGCGTTCTCGGGCGGGCCCAATCTCTATGCATCGATGGACATACAAATCGTCGAGGTCGCTTCCGGAGAGACGATCAACCTCACGAACTCACCTACGTCCGACGAGTACTCGCCGGACTGGTCGCCCGACGGCAAGCGGCTCGTCTTCGCCAGCGCTCTGAATGCACCTTTGGCGCTGCCCTACCCGGCCCACACCGTTACGAACGACTACGACCTCTACGTAATGAATGCCGACGGCAGGGAGGTGCAACGGCTGACCGAATCGACCGATTGGGACAGTTACCCGGCGTGGTCTCCCAGTGGCGACTGGATCGCGTACATGAGGGATGGCTCCATCGCGCTCATAAGCCCAGACGGCTCCAAGACAAGATTATTGGTGAATCAATTGGAGCTGGGCCAAGGGCTGTACGACCCTGAATGGTCTCCCGACGGCCGCAAACTGCTCTTTGCAACTGCGGCTCCCGACACGTTCGAGATCCCGTTGTTGCCCTGCGCATGTGACTCGGACGTGTGGGTCGTCAACGTAGACGGGAGCGGGCTTCGCAATCTCACCGCCAAGAGTGACGCACACGAGTACGCCGCGGCATGGTCTCCCGACGGTCGCAGGATTGTGTTCACCAGCAACCGAACCGGCGCGCGACAGCCCTACCTAATGAACCCCGACGGCTCTAACGTCGTGCCTCTGATCGACCTGCAGCTTGACTCGGGTGGCGCGGGCCTCGACTGGGGGCCACGTCCATGAGGTTGCTTGGGGGGCTCAGCACCGATAGACCTGCTTCTCGCCCCAAAGTAGTGGTCGTCGCCGCGATAGTGGGACTGGCGGTTGCCTGGAGCTTCGCCCCCGTGGCGACCGGGCGCGCCGAGGCCGCTTTTCCCGGCCGCAACGGCCGCATTGCGTGGACAGTCCTCCAGCCTCCATTCACTGAGTTTCCGGAATCATTGCTGAATCAGGTCGTCGTCGACCGTGACATCTTCACG
>DATADF010000298.1:0-7642 GCA_036258695.1 Actinomycetota bacterium | reverse complement strand
TAGGTCCGATAGCGGGGCGTTCTCCACGCATTGATCAGCGAGTTGACGTTGTCGCGCCCGTCGCGCTTGAGATGGATGAAGAGCGCATCCGGAAAGATCGTCTCGATAAAGGGGATCCTCAGCGAGTTACGCGGGGTCTTTTCCAGGAATCGCTTTCGGGGCCCGGTGGCTAAGAAGAACTGCCGACGGATCCGGGCGACCGCTTCGGGCGTCGCATCGGTGGCCTCCAGGACATTCGAGCTCCACTGCCTGAATGCGGGATGGTGGTCCGCTTCCCAGACCTCGTGCGCCTCGCCCGACCAGTGACCGATCTGCCGCGACGCGACCAGCACGGAGTGGAGCAGGGAGCTGCCGGAACGTGGCGCCCCCACGATAAAGATGGGTCTTTCGAGACGGCCCCCCAGGGCGAATGCGGGCAGGTTCAAAGCCTGGCGTGCGCGTAGGAGCCCGCGTCCGAGCCGGTCACGAAGACCAGGTTGAAAGTTGGTCTGAAGACTCTTACGGACGGCGCGGCGCGTGGTGGTCACGCCACCCATTGTGCCGAGAAAGGGCTAGCGAGGAGTGCGAAGTGAGCGCTTCAGCGGGGCTTCGTCGACCGAAAGAGTCCGCACCTCGGCGTCCCGCACCCCGGCGACCGGCTGCTCTACCTTCGGTTTCGCCGGCCGTAGCCAAACGACGTCGCCCCTCACGGTCGCGGGGTCCTCGTCGCACAATGAGTGCAGCTCCGAGAGCGCCGTCGGCCGCGTTACCCCCTCAACGACCTCGCCCGGCGGGGGCGGCGGGGCACTCAAGATCGCGGGTCCATCTGCCGGGAGCGCGATCTCTTTGCCGGTGACTGTGATGGCGGGCTCGACCCCGGTCTTGGACTCCACGGCCGACACCCAGCAGCCGATCACGTAGTCCGCCTCGGACTGGGTGATCTCTGTCAGATTGGACCCGCCCTGCAGCAGCACTTCCATGGCAGAGGTGGAGCGGGTCCAACGGGGCTGCTCGGGGTGCGCTATCGACACCTCGAAGACCCCATCACGACCAACGAGCTGATACAGCGTGCGCGGACGCAAGCTGCCGAAGTACCGGTTCAGTTGAGCCTCCCGCCAAAGTCGGTCTAGTTCACCAAAGAACGTAGTAAAGACTGGGGAGGCACGGGGAAACAATGGTCCCGTCGGACTATTTGTTCGCGTCGTTACTTAGCGCATCCGCTTCGGTGCTGTTGTGCATTATTGAGGGCCGACGACTACACCTTGTCGCGGCGCGGGCGGCGAACGCGAGTCCGGATTCGCTCCCAGACATGGCGCTCCTCAGGATCCATCCCGAACGCCGCCAGAAGCCCGAGATACGCGACGGACGCCACCGCGATCCCCGCGATCTCGAGCGGGATCGAGTCGCCCGGCACGAGACGCCACGCCAGCAGTACAGCTGCCCCGCCCAGAGTCGCCGCGACCGGCTTGAGAAAGGTCCGCCCGAACGGCTGAACACCTACCAAGACCTTCGCCTCAACGATGCGTGCGGTGTTCACCAGTGCCGTCACCGCGGCATCCACACCGGCCATGCCGAGAGCGCCGTACCGCGGCACAAAGATGATGCCGCCGATGACGTAGAGAACAACCGCGGCGATCGAGTTAAGAAGGTTGACACCGGGGTGTCCGGTCATCGAGATCACATAACCAACCGGTCCGGTACCCGCGTAGAAGAAGTTGCCTATGGCCAGCACCGCTACGACCGCGGCGGCCCCCCCACCCCGGTCTGCGGCGTAGATCCGGACGAAGAGATCCGGCTCGAGGATCAGCGCGGCAAGAACCGGAAACGAGAAAGTCGCCACCCAGCGGGTAATCGTCTGGTACAGCGACTGAAGCCGCGCGATCTCGCCGCGGTCGTACAGATCCGAGACCACGGGGGCCCAGATATTCACAATCCCGCTGAGAAACACGGTCGCCGGTCCCTGCAGGTTGAGCGCGATCGCGAAGATGCCTGCCTCGGCGTCGGACGACAAGGCGCCTAGAACCAGGATCCCCAGTCCCAGAGACTGGACGCCGAGCAGGGACGCGCCACCTTGAGGCAGCGCGAATCGCAGCATGGCGCCCGTGTCGAATCGCGGAGTTGCCCGTCGCTCTTCGTCCGTCAGTATCCGGCGATACGACCAGCCCGCGACGAGCGCGCCCGCCGCCAGGCTGGCGACGAGCGTGGTCATAGCTCCGGCCACCGCGAACCCGGCAAGCAGGGCCGTGACGCCGAGGGCGAAGCGAACGAAGGGCTGCACGATGTTGCCTGCTATGACCGACGGCACCATCGTCTTGTACGCCTGAGTGCAGTAGCGAAATATCTGGAGGAGCGCGAACAGCGGCACGTAAAGAACCGTGAGTCGCAACAGATCGGCCATCGCGTCTTGATCGGCGGGGGTGTCTCCGAACCTGCGGCCGATGGTCCCGGCTGCCACCAGCAATCCCACGACGACGATTAGCGACGCGACCATCGAGCTCCTCACGGCCACCCTTGTCGCACCGCGCACCGCTCCCGCATCGCCACGTGCCCGGGCGCGCGCGATGAACCGCATCGCCGCGTAATTGAAACCCGCCAGGCCCAACTGACCGGCGACCGCGAGGATTTGCGCGATCTGACGGTAGAACCCGTAGCTTGCCTTGCCGAGCAGCTGAACGTAGATAAGCCCGAAGAAGAACGAGAACCCGCGCTGTGATAGCTGGCCCAGGATCTGGACGGCGCCGCCCTTCGTGACGGTGCGCACGTCGCGCGCCGCGTCTGCCGTGAGGCCTTCTTCCAAAGGGGCCCCGTGCGGGGCCTCGCTTACGCCGTCCTTGTCTTCGTCCGCCACGGAAGGACCGATCGGCCGAGCTCCACTCCGGTGACCGTCGCGAGACCCAGCAACAGGCAGATGCTCAGCGTGTAGATGGGCTCGACATAGAGACTGAGGATCACGGCATGCGCACCGGCTACCACCACCGCCCCGGCCAACAGAGTCGCCAGCATGGCCTCTGGCTCCCTTCGAACGCGCGCACTCGCGCGCGCGTTCAGACCGGCCACTAGGTAAAGGGCGACTATCAAGATCGCTCCGGGAACCCCGGTGCGAAACAGGTAGTTGAGATACGTCGAATGGGTCCCGGCTTTGGGTATGTACCGAGATCCCTCGTGCGAAGTTCCGGTCGCGCTGCGGGATCTTTCCGTTCCATAACCAAGCACCAGATGGACGCCCCGCAACGAATCGAGTGTGTCACGGTAAAGACCCTGCCTCGTGGCGATGCTTCCTCCGCCTCCCGCGCGCGCGGTGACAGGGTCGACCTTGTACTTGATCAAGTAGACGGCAGTAAGAACTCCAGCTCCAACAACAACTGCGAGGACGAGCGCGAGCTTCCGGCGCGCCGGGAGCACACCATCCACGAGTAGATAGAGGATCCCAAGAGCGATGGCGACCCAAGAGCCGCGTGCCAATGAGAAACCAGCGCCAAACAGACACGCGGCAACGGCGACCCTCCCGATCCAACGACGCCTGCGCGCGTCACTCCATGCGAGCCAAAACGCCGGCGGAAACAGGGCGGCGCAAACTCCTGCATATGTCAGAGCGTTGCGCGGGAACGACCGCAGCCTCGGAACTGTGTTGGACGGAGCGACGCCGACATTGTCGTAAAGCAAGACGATGTCGTGCTCGGCAAGCGTGCTCTCAACCGATCGTGCGGATCCGGAAAAACGAACGATGAGTTGCTTTTCGTAGGTCTCAAACTTCGGAAGAAAAACCTCGAAATCGGGGATCCGTTCATTTCGGTCCGCGAGGCGCTCCAATTCCTGCCGCAGTTCCGCCGCGCCGGCGCGAGTCGAACGCGCGTACTTGATCATCCCGATGCTGTTCGGAAAGGCATCGAGGGCATAAGCGTCCTCAACCGGGCCCCTTATCTGCTCGTTTTGCAATTCCTCGATCGGAACGCCCACCCATTCGAGGAACACGCCGAAGGAGAGCACGATGATGAAGACGGCAAGGCCCTCTAGAACGGCAATACGAGCATCAAGCTCCCGCAGCGTGTCGACTACCGCCAGCAGGATCCCGCTGGCCAAAAACTGGATCCCCAACAGCAGTAGGAAGTGCTTGAAGTCACTGGCGAAGATGACGGTGATCCCCAGTGCGGTCCACCCGACGAGGGCCAGGGGAACCCAGATCCAGCGACCCCCGCGCGGAAGGCGACGGTCCCGAAGAACGGTCCACGCCCAGCGCAGCACGACCGTTGTCCACCCCACGAGAACGATGAACGGAAGCATGTCGACCAACCAGCCCGCGATGCCCATAAACAACGGCGCGACGAAGGCGGCGCTGACCGGCAGCACGAGACAGACGGCCACGGTTGCCGCGGCAAAACACCACAGCGCCAAGATGCCGCCGTTGAAGGTCCCGGTCCCCCAGCCGACAAAGCCGGCGAGCAAAAGAACGAGACCGCTACCCCACAGAATCCGAGTTCCGCGACCGACGTCCGCAGCAGGAAGCCGGTCGAGGAACGCGCTGGGTTCCCCGGTCACGTCGTCTCGCCGGTCGGTCTGATACGGCCCACCCCGAACCCGAGCGCGGTCGCGAGCAACAACGACAACCACGCGAGCGCCGGCGTGAATGGCCCGCGGAAGAACGCGACCAGGACGAAACCGGAGATCACGAGCAAGGCGGCGGACAGGACCGGCACGATCCCTAAAGCCTGGGGCAGCCCGGCATCTGGAAGCACTCCTCGCAGCGCGAACCAGCCGGGTATGCCGAGAAGGAACAGGGCGAGGAGTGCCCACACCCACGAGAAGCGCGACGACGCGATCTCTGGGCGCGGAATCGGTGCGCGGTCGCTTCCCCCGCGCGCAGAGGCAAACGAGGCAGATCCGTCCGCTACCTGTAGAACTACTTGATTACTCGACGGGGTTGACGGCGGCTCGATGTTGAACTCGGCCACGTGCACGTATAGCGGCGTTTGCGCCCCTAGCCCCTGGTGCATGTAGTCGATAGTGGCGAGCGACAACTCGTTGTGGAACGTTCCCGGGTCGCCGAGCGCCTCGCCGCGCCCACACGAGTCGATGGTTCCAAGGCACACGTAAGTGGAATCCAGCAAGTCGCCGGGCACGCCGTAGCGCGCTACGTTGCCGGCGCGCTTGACGGCTCCCCAGATCCGTTCTGACGCGGTGGCATCGGTCGTAACGGTGAAGACGACCGGGCGTGTCTCTTCGGCTAGGGCAAGCCTGACCGCATCGAGGTCGCGTTGCTCGGCCGGCGTCATCCACGCCATCTCCGGGTCGTTCCAACCGATGAGCTTGAACCCCGCAGTGAGGTTCGTGAGAACAATCAGGCCGACGGCGACGAGTCCCGCGGCTCCGGCGGCACGCGAGGCGCCGGGCCGGTGGGAGAGATCGATGAAGAACCGCGTCGCGACCCAGGCGCCGACTGCGATCAGCAACACCCATGCCAGCGTTGTGTTGAAGAAGCGGTAGTACGGAAAAGCCAGTCCGGCGAGGAAGCCGAGTGCGCCCACGAGCGGCAGCAGCCAAAGGATCGCAACCCGCGCCAAATCGTCCTGAATCCACTTACGCCCGACCGCTACCAACGACACCATGCCGAGTAGGAAAAGAGGCCCATTCAGCAGGGGTCTCATCGCCCGCACCCAGCCGCCCAGTCGCTTGAAGAAGAAGCTTGCCGGCGCGGGTGGAGGCAGTGCCGCATCGCCGAGCGAAGCAGGCTGACCCCAGACACCTAATTTCCAGACGGCGTAGCCGAGAAGCACCGTCACGGCTCCCGTCGCCAAAGGCGCCGCGTACTCACGCAGGGTTTGACGGAGGTCGAAGCGCGACAACAGCAATCGCACACCGGCCATCGCGCCGAGCACCCCGCAAAAGATCACCAACGTCGTCGGATGGGTCAGCGCGGAGAGGAACAAGAGCAAACCGAAGGCCATACGCGCTGCCCAGGACTTCGCGGACGGGCCGATAAGAAAAGCGGCCGCTCCCAGCAGCGCCAGAGTCACCAGGTTGTCGAGATAGCCGCCGAGCGGAGGAGTCAGGAGCAAGCTCGCGCTCGTAAGAGCCACGACATGGAATGCAAGTGGATCCCTGCGATGGCGTGCGACGAATCCCGCCAACAACAACGGGATCAGGACGCGCAGGCCCACCATGAGCCAGACGGTTTGGGTCAAAGGTGCGACACCGGCTACGCCTCTAAAGATCGCTCCCAGGATGATCGTCGTAACGCGATACCCACTCGAGTACATCTCGCGCGGGCCGCGTGCATCTAGGAGAGCGTTTGGTCCCTCCGCTATCAAGAGCTCGGTTCGCCACGAGTAGTACGCGGGATCATCGGCGGGCGCGGGGCGGCCCGGGTCGACCACGAAGGTGCCGCCGAAGATCACCAACAACACAACCGCGGTGACGACGTACGCGACGGGATGGCCCCACCACCCCGCCATCGCCGGACGGGCGTCGGCGGAGGTCTGATCTGGGCCGCGTGTCGCCTCGGTTGAGACCGTCATCGGGGGCGGCATCCTATCGACGGCAAGTCCGCCTACTCGCAGTCGAACGAGGACAATTGCGCCGACGGGACGGCCAGATCGAATAGGCGATCGCCGGGAGAAAATTTCCCGGCTCCGAACAACAAGAGATCCGGTCTCGCCGTGTTGTGGCGCAGGCGGTAGCCGCCGATGAATCGCGCGACGTCCTCGAGGCTCGCTCCCAACGACTCCAACTTCACCATGTCCAGAAAGACCTGGGTCGGCCAGATCGAGCGTACCACAGGGCCGAAGCGTTCCTCGATATCGCGGCGTAACTCTTTGCCGTCGATTCCGTAGCCATCGATGGCTTCGGCGTCAGGCTGCTGGCCGTGATCGGCAGTTACGACAAGCACCCATCGGCCGCGGCCTACGGAACGATCGAGGGCGCTCGTCAGCGCGCCGAGCTGTCGATCCGACTCCTCCACCGCGGCCCGGACTTCATCGGACGCCATGTTGAAGTAATGACCGAGGCGATCGATCTGTTTGAAGTTCGTAAACAAGAAGTCCGTCGTCGCATCGGCCCCATAACCGCCCTCTTCGATCAGCTCCTGCAGTAGGCGTCCGTGATAGGCGATGAAAGCGGGTGTCTCCTCAATGCGCGTTTCATCGTCCAAGATGCGATGCTCGCCCCAGCTCTGATCCTCGTCGCCATCCTCCAAATCCAGGCGACGCAACTCGGCGTCGGGACCCTCGGCCCTCGCGACGGCTTTCGGAATCCGATAGTGATCGGGATTCGTGACCCAATCGTTGGTCTCCTGATCCAGCCACACGGCGTCATCGCGGTCGCCTCCGTCGCGCTCCGCGCCCTGCCCGATCATTCCGAGGTGCCACGGCTCGTAGCCGACCATGCCTACCAGAGCCTGGTTCCGCGTCTGCACGTCCCATCGCTCGGCCAAGGTCGGGACCTCCATAAACCGTGATGAGTCCCCGTTGAGAAACGAGTCGACCGTCTTTCCGTCGTCATCGCGGACGAGGATGTCGGTCACGCCATGTGCATAAGGAAAACGGCCGGTTCCCAAGGTTGCATGTACCGGCGGCGTGACGGACGGAGATGAGCCGACGGTCGCGTTGGTGAACGAGACACCCTCGCGCGCGAAGCGAGCAAGATTCGGCCACGCGTCCGGCCATTGTTC
>DATADF010000297.1:0-2860 GCA_036258695.1 Actinomycetota bacterium | reverse complement strand
CGAGCACCAGCGCGGCCTCGTCTTTCGGAAGCTTCCACGGGCGGCCCTCCGCACGAGCGACGTCGTACCCGTGCAGAAGGAAGTCGCCCAGCTGGAAGGCCGCGAGCACGCGGACCGTGATCGGGATCGAGTCGCCCGTGTACCACGGAACCCTCTGATTCGGATCGAGCTCACGCGCCGCATCGATCCACGCGGTCGTTGCTGCGTCGATCCGGTCGGCCAGCACCCTGACGTCCTGTTCGGGTTCGGCCTTGGCCATCTCGTCCATCGCCTGTGGGTGGTCGAAGATGTCATCGAGTCGAGGTCCCCGGCCAGCCAAGAACTCGCCGTAAGCCTCCCAGTTGGTCGCGACGTGCGCCGCGACATCGCGAATAGTCCAGATCCCGATGGCCGGCCGTGTCGGGTCGTCCACTGCCCGGAGCAGGTCGGTAAATCGAGGCCGCGCGCGATCCAGGGCTTCCAGCATCGAGACCGATGAGCGAGCGGAGGCAACCACTGTGGACTCCTTTTACCGGTGGGAAATGGCTCGGAAACAAGAACGAAACAACGGTCAACGTAAATGCACCCAAAGGTCGTCGTCTAGGGGAAGGGAGTTACATGGACACAGGCGATACGACGTGGGTCTTGGTCTCATCGGCCCTCGTCATGTTCATGACGCCGGGCCTCGCGCTCTTCTACGGAGGGATGGTCAGGGCGAAGAACGTCCTCGGCACCCTCATGCAGAGCATCTTCGCCCTGGGATTGGTCTCAGTTCTTTGGGTGCTGATCGGCTACACCCTTGCCTTCGGCCCGGACAAAGCCGGGTTGATCGGAGGCCTGGACTTCCTCGGTTTCTCGGGTGTCGGCGCAGAGCCCAACGCCGACCTGGCGGCGACCGTCCCCCACACGGCCTTCGCGATCTTCCAGATGATGTTCGCAATCATCACGCCCGCTCTCATCACGGGTGCATTCGCCGAGCGCATGAAGTTCTCGGGCTACGTTGCGTTCACCGCGCTCTGGCTGCTGTTGATCTACGCCCCGCTGGCGCACTGGGTCTGGGCCCCCGGGGGCTGGATTCGCGAGCTCGGGGCACTCGACTTTGCCGGTGGCACAGTCGTCCACATCAATGCCGGGGTCGCGGCGCTGGCCGCGGCAATCATCATCGGCAAGAGGCGTGGCTTCGGCAAAGAGGCGATCGTTCCGCACAACCTGACGATGACGGTCCTGGGCATGGGGATTCTGTGGTTCGGTTGGTTCGGCTTCAACGCAGGAAGCGCCCTCGGCGCGAATGGGTTGGCCGCGTCGGCATTCCTTGCCACGAACCTCGGCGCCGCGGCAGGAGCTTGTGGATGGGCGCTCGTAGATGCCGCGAAGGAACGTAAGTCGACGACTCTTGGAGTCGCGTCGGGAGCGGTCGCAGGACTCGTGGCCATCACTCCGGCCTCCGGCTTTGTCGGCCCCCTTGCTGCCATCGCGATCGGGCTCGTCGCCGGAGTGGTCTGCGCGTGGGCCGTAAGCCTGAAGTTCAAGCTCGGCTACGACGACTCGCTCGACGTGGTCGGCGTCCACTTAGTCGGCGGGATGATCGGCGCGTTGCTGACGGGCGTGTTCGCAGACGTGGCGATCAACAGCGCGGGAGCCGACGGACTGCTGGCCGGAGGCGGGTTTGCCCTTCTCGGCAAGCAGGCGGTCGCGGTCGGTGTGAGTCTCGTGTTCTCGCTCGTGGGATCGCTGATCATCCTCAAGGTCGTCGACGCGGTCGTCGGACTGCGCGTCACCACCGAGGAAGAGATCACCGGACTGGACCTCGCGCAGCACTCCGAGGTGGGCTACGCGTTCTCCGAAGGCGGTGGCCTCTCCGCGCCTTCGCAGGCAGCTCCGGTTACCAAACCGGCCACCAGCGCGGTGACGGTGCCCCAAGGTGGTGAGGCGTGATGAAGGTCGTAGTAGCCGTCATCAAGCCCTTCAAACTGGACGAGGTCAAAGAGGCGCTCGAGGACCTCGGCATTCAGGGCATGACCGTGTCGGATGCTCGCGGGTTCGGACGCCAGCGCGGTCACACCGAGGTCTACCGCGGCGCGGAATACCAGGTGGACTTCGTTCCAAAGACGAGAATTGAGATCGCCGTGGACGACGATCAAGTGCCCGAGATCGTGAAGGCGATCGTCGCGTCCGCACGGACCGATTCCATAGGAGACGGCAAGGTGTGGGTGATGCCGGCAGAAGAGGTCGTTCGCATCCGCACCGGAGAGAAGGGCCCCGACGCTCTCTAGTCTCAAGGAGCCGCGTCCCGTTTCTCTGCGGGACGGGGCTGAGGTTGCACGGCAGCGCGCCGTCGATATGGACCGCGCGCTTGCCGATCTGTTCCAAGGCACGCTCGGTGCAACTTCGGGAATCACGATCGTCGCCGTCGGCGGTTACGGGCGCGGCGAGCTGTCGCCACATTCGGACATCGACATCCTCTTCGTGGTCCCACCCAAGAACGACACCTCGCCGGCGACCTTCAGAGGCCTTCTCTATCCACTGTGGGATGCCGGGCTCACGATCGGACACGCGACCGTCACTCCCAAGGAGGCCGTCGAACGAGCGGCGCGCGATCCACACGCCGCGACGGCGATCCTTTCCTCCCGGCTCGTCGTGGGCGACCCGGATCTCCATGAGGAGATGCTCGATCGCCGCGCCCGATGGCTGAGGAAAGACGGTCGGTCGCTGGTTCGCACGATCCTCGAGGGAACGCGCGAGCGGCACTCCCGCGTGGCGCGGGCCGGATGGGCGCTGGCGCCCGACATCAAGGAGGACGCCGGGGGCTTGCGAGATGTACATGTGGTTCGCTGGTTAGAGGCCGTCCGGGGGCCAGTCAAAAATAGATTCCCCGACGGCC
>DATADF010000296.1:0-4691 GCA_036258695.1 Actinomycetota bacterium | reverse complement strand
GAGCTCGACGAGGACGCAAAGCGCGTGCTGCGAGGTTTCGGCCTGTTGTCGCTAAAGCCCTGGATCGTCGTCGCCAATATCGCCGAGTCGGGACCACTGCCGGACGGGCTACCGGAAGACGCGATCGCGATTAGCGCGTCTCTGGAGGCTGAGGTTGCGGGCATGGACGCAAATGAGGCGGCCGAGCTACTGGAGGGATTCGGCATCAAAGAGGCCGGGCTCTCACGTGTCATCTCCGCGTGTTACCGGGCTCTCGATCTCATCACCTTCCTTACTACCGGCGAGGACGAGACGCGCGCGTGGGAGGTGCGCCGGGGAGCGCACGCTCCTGAGGCAGCGGGCGTCATCCACTCCGATCTCCAACGCGGCTTTATACGGGCTGAGGTGATCGGCTACGAGGAATTGGTAGCCGCAGGTTCTTGGGATGCAGCTAAGGCAATGGGCCAGCTGCGCGTGGAGGGCAAGGACTACGTCGTCCAAGAGGGCGACGTCATGCACATTCGCTTCGCCGTCTAACACAGCAAGCCCCATACACTGCCGCCGTGGCTCGCTTCCATTCAACGAAGACGCTTCGAACGCGCGCAGACCCGCAGGCCATCCTCGATCTATTGAGCCGGCCCGACCGTCGTCCCGACTGGCAGCCCGAGATCCTGTGGATGCGGGGACCTGAGCGGCTGACACCGGGCGAAGAACAACACGGACGAGCCCGGATGATGGGCTTTGAGGTCGCCGGGCGCAGCCGAACGATTGCGGTCACCGATCGCGTTTTTGAGGAAGAAGCGCTCGTCGGCGTCCGGCTGCGGATCCGGTATGAGATCTCCTCGGACGACGGCCGGGTCGAAGTAGCTCACCACCTCATCGCCGAACTGCCGCGCGGGTTCTGGGGTCGTGCCGTGTCGTTATTTCTGCGGTCTCGGCTGCGTGTAATGCAAACGCGCGCGCTAAAGAACTTGGTGGCTCATGTAGAGCCCGAAGCCTCCTCCTGAACGAGCTCGGACATCGCATCCATTAGGTCACGCAACGACACGATGCCGACCGGGTCCTCCATCTCCATGACGAGCAGGTGACGGAACCCTCCTTCGCTCATCGTCTTCACTGCTTTCAGGATGTCCCACCCCGGCGCCCCGCTGACCACATCGCGCGTCATGACGTCGAGCACCTTTGTCTCGGCGAGGTCGCGGTCTTCCGCGATCGCCAGCAAGATGTCACGCTCGGTGACGATCCCGGCTACCTTCTCGTTCTCGATGACGACCGCAGCGCCCACTCCCCGGTCTGCCATGACTTTTGCAGCACGAACGAGCGAACTCTGTGGGTCGACGGTCAGCAGATGGCGAATCGCTACGTCGCGCAGAAGTTTCATGGAGTGGCATCTTGGGGCATCGGCTGTTGCGAGGCAAGCCGCGGCGCTGATGGGCTAGCTTGCCCGCAATGTTGCTAGGGGCGCACATTCGAGGCCAGGACCCACTGGCGGAAGCGGAGATGCTGGGGGCCGACTGCATCCAGATGTTCCTCGGCCCGCCTCAGTCTTTCCGCAAGCCGCCTCCGCGCGCCGACGCCGAGCAGCTAAGAGAGTCCTCCCTGCCTATCTACGTTCACGCGCCCTACTTGATCAACGTCGCGTCGCCCAACAATCGGATTCGGATTCCCTCGCGCAAGATCCTTGCCGACACGCTGGACGCCGCCGCAGCCGTCGGTGCAGCAGGGGTGATCGTCCATGCGGGGCACGCCGAGGACGGTATCCATCGCGGCTTCATCCGCTGGCGGAAGGTCTTCGAGGAGAACACGAGCTCCGTCCCGATCCTGATCGAGAACACGGCCGGAGGCACCAACGCGATGGGCCGCCGTATCGAGACCCTCGCCGAGCTGTGGACTCATCTCCAAGACTTCGATGTCGGCTTTTGTTTTGACACCTGTCACGCGCACGCGGCGGGCGAGGAACTGTCCGACGTCGTGCCGCGCACTCTGGAGGCGACAGGTCGAATAGACGTGGTGCACGCCAACAGCTCCAAGGACCCGCCCGGCACGGGAGCCGACCGACACGCGAACTTCGTCGAGGGCAAGCTCGACTTCGAGGCGATCGCAACGATGGTGAAACAAGCGGGAGCACCGATCGTTATCTGCGAGACGCCTTTTTCCGGGATCGCGGAAGATCTAGAGATGTTGCGCGGGCGTATCTAAACGCCCAGCGATTCCCTCAATCGCTCGACATGGCCTTTGGAGCGAACGCCGTATTGCGCCTCGGCGATGTCGCCCTTTTCATCGATAACGAAGGTAGAGCGCTTCGTCTTGAGCACCTGGTTGCCGAAGATCTCGACCTCGCCCCATGTCCCATACGCGTCGGCGACCTTGCCCCCCTCGTCCGCGAGAAGCGGAAAGTTCAACCCGTATTTCTTCGTGAATGCTTGTTTGGACTCGACTCCCTGGGGGCTGACTCCGAGGACGACATAGCCCTTCTTCTGCAGATCCGCATGGTTGTCGCGGAAGTCGCACGCTTCTCGCGTGCAGCCGGGAGTGTCGTCGGCGGGATAGAAATAGAGGATCACCTTCTTGCCGCGTAGGTCGGACAATCGCCACGTCTTGCCGGTGGCATCCGGGAGTTCGAAGTCGGGGGCCTTCATGCCGGGCTCTAGTTCGGCCATCTACTCCTCCTGAAGTCGCTGTTTTTCCGGATCGAGATACCGCAGCATCGATTCCTGAAACCACCCCAGCCAATCCAGCATTGCGTAGGCCGGGCCATCGGGGTCGGCCGCATCGATCTCGGCGGACATCTTCTCTTCCGTAACCTCGAGGCGTGTACCTAGCGACAGTCGGAGGTCGGTCAAAAGGGTGAGCCACGCCTGGACCTCGTTGGGCAGGAGCGCCACCTCGAGGTCCTCGTCTTGATCGCCAAGCGTCTGGGCTACGGTGTCGAGCGCCGCCCTCTTGGCTTGTTCGAGGTCGGCTTCGACCATCTCTCGGTAGCCGGCCTCCGATTCCTCGTCCTCATACGCGTTTGGGAATAACCGTGCGCGCACCGCGTCCTGGCGGGGGATCTCAGCGGTCAAGAACGTCCGCATCTCGCCGACGAGGCGACGCATTGCCTCGCGTTCGTCCGCCTCCAACGCGATTGCAACCGATGTCCCGTCGAGGGGAAAGACCCTCGGCATCTTTCAGTCGCTCTTCGCGATGGTGGCCCACAGACCGTGCGCGTGCAGCCGCGAGCAGTCCAGTTCGGCCTTCTCCCGAGTGCCGCTCGATACGACTGCTTTGCCGCGATAGTGGACGTCGAGCATCAGCTTCTCGGCGATCGCATGCGGGTAACCGAACAATTTCTGAAAGACGTAGGTCACGTAAGACATCAGGTTGATCGGGTCATTCCAGACGATCACGAGCCACGCTCGTTCCAGGCTGGAGCTGGTACCGGACTCTTGTTCCTCGGTGCGCTCAGGAGCGACTGCGGGGCGACTCATTGCTCCTTAGACCTTACGGCGTGCCCACCGAACTCCTTGCGCAGCGCCGCGATCACCTTGTTGGAAAACGATTCGTCCTGTCGAGAGGCGAACCGCTGGAATAGCGCCTGAGCGATCGCCGGTGTCGGCACCGCGTTGTCGATGGCCGTCTCGACCGTCCAGCGGCCCTCGCCCGAGTCCTCTACGTAGCCGGTGATGGACTCGAGCTTGGGGTCATTGCTCAAAGCGCGCGCGATCAGATCGAGAAGCCAGGAGCGCACGACGCTTCCATGACGCCATACCTCCGCGACCGATGCGAGGTCGAGGTCGAAGTCGCTCGCGTTCAGGAGCTCGAGTCCCTCGCCGTATGCCTGCATGAGCGCGTACTCGATTCCGTTGTGGACCATTTTGACGAAGTGACCCGCGCCTGGGGGACCCACGCGGGCGTAGCCGTTGTCGGGGGCCAGCGTTGAAAAGATGGGCTCCAGCCGCGCAAACGTCTCGTCGGTGGCGCCGATCATCAGGCAGTAGCCGTTCTCCAGTCCCCAGATTCCTCCCGACGTTCCCGCGTCGACGAACTCGATTCCATGCTCCTTGAGTGTCGCCGCCCGCTGCATGCTCTCGGTGTAGCGGGAATTGCCGCCGTCGATGATGGTGTCGCCGCGCTGCAGCAAATCCGTCAGTTGTTCGACTGTGTCGGCGGTCGGCGGGCCCGCGGGGATCATCAGCCACACCGTCCTTGGAGCCGCGAGCTTTACGACGAGATCCTCCAGTGAATCCGCGGGCACGGCCCCGTGATCGGCAGCTTCGTCCACGGACGCACGGGTGCGGGCCCAGGCGACCACTTCATGCCCACCGCGCAGGAGGCGCTGCGTCATGTTGCCGCCCATACGACCGAGCCCCACCATGCCGACTTGCATGCAACGAGCGTATTCCCCGAGTTGCCTAGCGACGGTCCCTAGTCACAGAAAGGAATCGACCTGGTCTGGGGTTCATTACTCTGACAGAGTTATATGAGGCCCTCGTAGCTCAGGGGATAGAGCACAGGTTTCCTAAACCTGGTGTCGCAGGTTCGAATCCTGCCGGGGGCACAAGTCGCCAAGCACGCCGGCGCGGGGCACGCATAGTTTGCATTGCATCCCATTCAGCACGCATACGAAATGCAATGTCCCGGTGCCGCATGTTCGCGTTTCAGAAGCCGCAGGTTTGCATGCTCGATTCTGGCGACTCCTACCCGCGCTTTTCGAGCGCGTGACGGTCTCG
>DATADF010000295.1:0-1677 GCA_036258695.1 Actinomycetota bacterium | reverse complement strand
ATAGTCCAGAATCAAGTATCGAGTGATATGCAGCGCGGTTCTTCGCGCGGATTATGCACTCCGAGTCCTCAACTAGGGAGGGGCCATGTGGGAGATGGTGGTCCTTGTTCTTCAGTTCGTATGCGCCGCGTTCGTTCTCGCCGGTGCGTTGCTCTCCGTATGGTTCAAGTGGGTCGACGGCGGCCGCAGCGAACGCCCGGCGCCGCCGAAAATCGTCGCGAGCACTGAAGCAGTGGTCAAGGCCGCGCCTTCGCTGAAGCGCGCCGCCTGACAAAGCGTCCCTCAGCGCGAGCGTGTTTCGACGGTCTGGCGTGCACCGTGGCGTCGCATTAGCCGGGCGATCTGTTGCTTGTCGATCGGCGAGCGAGCGACCACTGATACGACGCAGGCGGACCTGCGGACGGCTTCGGCAAACTTTTCCGGATCGGGCACCTCGCCGACGAAGGCTTCATCGCCGGCGTGCTGGTTTTCGTAGGATTGTCCCGGCGCCTCCGCGGCGATGCCGTCCTCGGTGACGAGCCGGCTGATGACGATCCGATGTCGCGCGATGCCCGCTTCGAGCAGCTCTTCTTTCAGCTTCTCGGCGTCGTCTGGGCGATCAAAGATGCCCATGACGGTGCGGTTCTGCATCGTAGGCCGGCTTACGGAAACGTGCCGCGATGCCCTTTCTTCATCTCCGGCGTCTTGTGATCCGGCCCGACGCGCAGGCGCTTCTGATTTTCCTTCTGCTTCTCGGGCTCGCGACGCGCATCGCCGCCGCTGCGCGCACCGCGCGCGCCTTTGCTGGTTCGGGATTGATTTTCTGGCATGCCGACCTCCGAAGTTATGGTCTCCGGAGCGGAGCAAGCGACGTGCCGCGCGCTATTCTTTTTTTGTTACTTCACTTAAACCGGGGTGACCGCGTACGAGAGAAAGAAGCGCAGCATCTCCCGTGTGGCGTCGGGCCCTTTCGGATCGGCGTACGGCGCGACCGGATTGCCGCCGCACCAGGCATGTCCGGCCCCGTGCACGAGCCAGTGCTCGACGCTCGACTTCGCATTTCGATACACCGTGCGCGTGTACGTACGCCCGCCCGCCTCGCCGTTTTCCCGTCGTTGCTTCATTCCTGCAATGCCGTAGTCGCCATCGCGATGTTGCACGGTCGTGTCCTGGTCACCGTGGAACACGATTGTAGGGACGGGAGGCAGTGAGGTGGCGGCGGCTTCAGCGCGCACGCCGCGCATTGCCGCAATGGCCGAGACGGCGTCCCGCGCCGAAGCATAAGGCAGGCCTGAATGGATGCCGGCTGCCGCGTAAAGGTCTGGGTACGTGGCCGCCATGACCGCCGCCATGGCGCCGCCGGCGGAGAGGCCGGCTACATAAACCCGGCGCGCATCGGCGCGATAGCGCTTCACCACGTGTTGCGTGATCCCCGCGATCAACGAAGGCTCACCGTCGTCGCGCTGCTGATCCCGCGACCGAAACCAGTTCCAGCATTTTGAATAATTCGCGGTCCAGGTTTGCGCGGGGTAAGTAACAAGGAAGCCAAGCTCATCCGCGAGCTCGTTCATTCGCGTCGCGACGGCGAAGTCGTCGGGCGTCTGCTTACAGCCGTGAAGCATGACGACAAGCGGAAGCGACTGTCCGCTGAAGCCCGCCGGCAAGTAAACCTTGTACGCGCGCGTGCCGGCCGCATTG
>DATADF010000294.1:0-5809 GCA_036258695.1 Actinomycetota bacterium | reverse complement strand
GTAGTCCAGAATCCAGACCTTTCGGTATGGGCGTACTGTGAGCTGGTCAAGAAGTTGCGAGCGCGTTATGGCGGCAACGCGGTTTAAGCCGTGTGGTCGCCGCGTGTCCTACCAACTTTCAGCGGGCGAGCTAAAGATCCGCGAAGAGACCGGGTCCGACGACCGCGCTACGTGGACGAAAGGTCGATGACGCCCCCGTTCCGAGTATCGCGGCAGCGAACTCTCCTTCCCTAGTCCCACGCCCTGAGCTGAGGGCCGCTCGCATCTGATGGACTGTTGAATTCCATCTTGGTTCACCAAGGCAGCACTAATTCTCGCTGATTCTCGCTCGCCCCGACCTCTGGTTGTAGCCTAGCCCTGTCATGACTGATCCCATAGCCGTCCTCAGTGCTGCAGCGGCGGCTGTGACCCTGTTCGACAGTATCGCCGACCAAGTCGAGAGATTCATCAAGAAGCGTCCTGAACCGGCTGTGCCGCCCGAGTATCGGATGACAATTGGGGAAGCCGATGGCGATCTTGTTGCCACCGAGCACGGGAGGGAGATCCAGCGGATCACTGGCGAGGACCTCGCCAACCGCAACCTGCCTCAGCCCATACTGGACCACGTACTTGTGCTCGAGAAGAGCATGCAGAACCACTACACGGTCTGGAGCAAGCTTTACCCGCAGCTTGCCGTGCTCGACAGTCCTGTTCAGAAGGCGAAGGTGGAGGCCCAACTCAGCGACGTCATCACGTCCATGAAGTCGGACCTCCATGGGATTCTCGCCTTCCTAGAGAGTGCCGGCCTCCATCTCGATGATCACTACCTGCATATTCGGCAAGTGGTCCAAGAGTACTGAACGGTCCTATGAACGCGCGTCGTCGCACAGCGCAAATCGTTCCTAGATATCTGCGGCAGAGACTACGCACAACGAAACGCCAGCGAGCTAATCGCCCGCCCAACGGGGGGATCTCGATCCGTCGGGTCCTCCAGGAACTCACCACTTCTGAGACTGCTGCCTCCTGATTTCGCTAGTCCTGATAAACATCACGACTTCGCTCGGTAGCGATCTGCAATAACAGCAACTAGCACAGCGCTTATCCGAATCTAGACAACTGCTACAGAGATTACGCCCAGCGCAACGCCCGGGAACTGGCAGCGCTTCTAAGCAGCCAAGATACTCCCTAGACCCTACCGAAAGAACTAGTGCAGTGGCCTACGTCCCGGGTGTAGCGTCATCCGAAGTCGTCGATGGTTGTCCCTTGAAAGCACAAAGGGGCCGCGGAAGGTGCAGGGGCCGAACTAGATATTTAGAAGCCGTCCCGATTCTCCGCGAGCGCCGGCAGCAGCCGCGAAGAGGGTGCGACCGACGCCGCGAAGGCCCGGACGCATCCGACCATTATCGCCAGACGACCCGTCCGCGCGACGTCGTCCCGGTTGCGCGACCCGGCAACGGGGAAGCAGCCGAGGATCCGTCGTGGCGCTGTTGCAGCAACACGAAGTCCAGAAGCTGCCGCAACGCGGGTCTGACGAGCCGGTCGAGGGGTGGCAGAGCCTTCCCGCTCCCTGGGGACTCGGTACCAAAGCGTCTTGACGGAGAAAGGATCCCGGTCGGACTTCGACTCGAGGTTGGTACCGGCGCTCAAGGGAGACCCCACTTCAGCCGATAACGTGATGGGTAGGTCCGTCAATGAGTGCTCGACTCCGCTCATGACGTCGCGGCCTTCACCCAGAAGGGTTGGGGGTGAACGTCATGCACGAGGACTCCGCTCAGCACGAGGCGACGCGGGTCGATGATCTCTCCGTGCGAAGAGCGGCCACGGCGGGCGAGACCTCTATCGGGACCGGGGACGACCGCGACCGAATCGCCGAGGATCGGGACGAGAGAGCCGACGCTCACGACAAGGCCTCTCAGGTCCGCGACGATCGCGCCCGGGCCCGGGACGCACGCGCGGAGGTCCGCGAGCTCGCGACCGACACACCCAATTCTGGGGCAGCGGCCGACCGCGCCGGTGCATCTCGCGATCGGCGTGGAAGCGCGAGTGACCGCACCCAGGCGGCAGACGATCGAGAGGCTGCCGCGTCGGATCGGCAGATGTCGGCGCAGGAACGGACGATCTCTTCGATCGATGGGCTCACCGGGGCGTACAGGCGCGACGCTGGGACCCTCGAGCTGGAGCGGGAGCTGGCGCGGGCGAAACGTACGCAGGAATCGCTCGTCCTGGCCTTCGTCGACGTCGACGATCTCAAGGAGAAGAACGACTCGCTGGGGCACGTCGCAGGTGACCGGCTTCTACGTGAAGCTGTGGAGAGCATCCGCACGAGCCTCCGCTCGTATGACCTCATCGTCCGCTTCGGAGGTGACGAGTTCGTCTGCGCTTTGATCGACGTGAGCCTGTCTCAGGCCGCCGAAAGGTTCGCGGCGGTTAATGCGAGGCTCGGAGACCTGAACGCCTCGATCACCGTAGGGCTAGCGGAGATGCGTGCTGGCGACTCTCTCGAGGATCTCGTCGAGAGGGCGGACCGGGCGCTTTACGTGAACCGCGGCGACCGTACGTCGCGCAGGTAGGGCTCACAGCAGCAGACGGCCGCCGCTTTCCTCGTCACCACGCGGCGGCAGGGTTGGACGCCGGTGAGCCGGGGAAGCTCTCTCGAGGCGCGGTAGCTTGGGCGAGCAAGCGCTGCTGCGGAAGCTAGGCCGATAGCTATTGCCCTTTCGCTCAGCGGCCACCAGTAGCAGAGCTCCTGAAGGCACCGGAGCGGACGCTCTGACCTAATGCAGCGCTGCTGACCTGCGGAAACGGTAGTCCCTGATAAATATCGGCCTCTCGCTCAGCAATCGCCTCCAGAAACAACATGTAGCACAGCGCCTGTCCGGGTCTAGACAACTGCTACAGAAGCTATGCACAAGACAACGCGAAGGACCTCGCTGACCTTCTGTTCAGGCAGAACGCACCTGTGCGTCTCCCAGCACCGTCTTCAGATCGTTAACACAGCGCTCCTAGCGTCCGCGCACCGGACAAATCTCTATCGCTTCCACGTCGTCGAGCGCGGCGAGGGCGCGGCCCGTGAGGGCCGTGCCGGCGGCTACCAACCGGCTCGCTACTCGGCTCGTCGTCTCGGCTAGGTGTCAGCTCCGCAACTGCAGATCCGCGGTCCGAGGACCACGATGAGACGCGTGGTGGGAGGACGAAGGAGGGGTCGCAAATGGCACCGAGCTCGCAGGCGAAGGATCCGCAACGGGGATGGGGCAACGGCGAACGCGAGACGTCGCCCCGGCGCCGTCGGAGGTCCGCACGGCGTGCCGTGCTGCGTAGGAAGAACGTGTTGCGTGTGCTGGGGGCCGGTCTGCTCGTCGTCGGCCTCAGCCCGGCGTCGAGCAGCGCGGACGACCCGGGTCGTTACGAGACGAACCCGACGGGTTGGGGATGGTTCAGCAGCGCGGGCGAGCCTCAGATAACCGACTTCGTCGACGACTTCTCGCAGCGTCTCATCGACATCGAGGTCGTCGCCCAAGGCGGTCCGAAGTTCGCATCCGCCTTGGTGGCGAACTCCGGCCCCTTCCACACCCCGTCGTGGCATTGGTACTACGGACTCACGTCGAGCGAGCTCGTGAACCTCGACGAGATCACGACCGGGCGCGAGCGGGTCCTCGACGTGGAGAGCTACCAGGTGGGCACGTCCCGCCGCTATGCCGTCGTGACCGTCAACAACCTGGGCGACCACGCCAGACAGTGGTGGTGGTACCTCAACGTGTCCAAGGAGTTCATCGAGGACGAGCTGAAGGGAAAGAGGATCATCGACCTCGACCCCAGGCCGGGCAGCAACAAGTACGACGTGGTCATGATCGCGAACTCCGGCTCCGACCAGAAAGCCTGGTGGTACTACTTCGGCCGCACTCCAGGCCAGATCGAGGACCTGTTGGAAGAGAACAAGGCGCGACTAGTCGACATCGAACGCGACGGGTCGGGTCGCTTCACCGTCGTCATGGTCCGGGGGTCAGGCGAGCACTGGTGGTGGTACCACGGCATCAAGGCTTCCAGCGTCGGCGAGCTCGCCTCGCAGAACGGGGCTCGCATCATCGACATCGAGCGGTACTCCACGTCGAACGGAGCTCGCTACGCGGTGATCATGCTCGACACGCTCAACGACCTCAGCCGGAAGGCATGGATCCTCATGCAGCCCGCAGCGCGGAAAGGCGTTGCCTACGGCTTCTACCTCAAGGAGGTGGGCGGCCCGGTCCACGCCGCGCTGCAGGAGAACAAGGTCTTCGAGCCGGCGAGCACGATCAAGGTCTTGCACCTGCTCCACGCGATGCAGCAGGTGCAGGCCGGGAAAGCCTCGCTGGAAGAGTCGATCACATGGTTCGTCCGCCCCAGCGATCCGGCCCGGTATCCCGACGACACCGACTACGACGACGATAAGAACAAGTGTGCCTACGAGAGCGACGGAAGCGCGATCACGACCATGTCCTACGTGGACGAGCTCGGGGACGTGATCCTGCGTCAGATGATGGAACAATCGGACAACAGGACCACCGACGCGACGCTCGACCGCTTCGGGAGGGCCGCGATCAACGAGACCGCGGACGAAGTCGGCATGACCAGGACGGAGATCAACCACCGGATCGGCTGCCCCGGCGCGGCGAGCCCGCAGCCGTTCGAGAGGAACGAGCTGACGCTTCACGACGCCGGACTCCTCTACGAAGGGGTCTCCGACGGAACCCTCCTCACGGGTGACGACCGGGCCGACTTCTACGACTTCATGCTGAACGGTGTCGGCGGCTGGAAACCGATAGTCGACGCGGAGGCGGCGGACCTCGGCAAGTCCCAGGCCGTAGCCGACGACTTCCTCGCCAACATGCGGACGGCGATCAAGGGCGGCAGCTACACCAACGGCGTCGGGTGCCCGAACGGCACGACCGGCGAGTGCGAGCTGATCCGCAGGACGGGCTTCGGCGTTCTAACCCTCCCCTTCAAGGTCGCGGGTGGGATCGTTCCGAAGGACTACGTCTACGGGAGCTTCGTCGACGGTACCTACGAGTGCGGGTCCAGCTGCTCCGACGAGCTCGACGCGATCAGCCAGGCCCGGAGCAGCGCGCAGAAAGAGATCGTGAGGTCGCGCATCCGAGAGGCGCTCATGACCTGGTGAGCCAGCTTCGCTTCAACGCAGGCCCGGGAGCCGGTTCCCGGGCCTGCTCGCGTCGAGACGTCCCAGGTCCGGCCGGTCCCACCAAGGAGCTTCGCCGGCGGCGGTGAAACCTGATGCCATGCGCAGGATCGCGGTCGTGGTCGCCTGTCTAGCCTTGGGGGCTCGCCTCGCCGGCCCACGCGCGCGTCGCCTCCGACAGCAGCGACAACGTCGAGCGGATCGCCAACCTCGAGATCGGGCGGGTGACCGAGGTCGCTCTGCAGGGCCGGCACGCCTACGCGCTCACGCGCGACGCCGTGATCGTGATCGAGCGCTCGACCGCAAGGTGCTCGACCTGACGGACCCCTCGTCGCCCGAGGAGGTCGGATACTACCGCGCGAGCGGCGAGTTCAGCCCCTGGGCGGCGTACTGGGACGGCAACCAGACATGGACCGCAGACGAGCACGCGACTGAGGGCGGGATCGACCGTGCTCCCTGAACTGGGGGCAAGTCCACGCGGGAATGCATTCGCTTGATGCCCTTGATGCGCTCTGGCGGGACCGGTGGTTGTGGGGGCGGGCTGTAAGAACTCTTCGTTATGCGTGCCGATGGAACGGGTGTTTTGCCCTGTCCCCTGCGCGAGCCCACAGTAGTAGGGCAGCCATTCCAAAATCGTCGTGAAGACGAATCGCAGTGGGT
>DATADF010000293.1:0-6846 GCA_036258695.1 Actinomycetota bacterium | reverse complement strand
CGACGACCGGCGTGGTGAAGCTCACATTCTTTAGGCGACGTTGACGTCCGCAGGTCGTCGGCGCCTATCCAGGTTCAGCGAAGTTCGAGCTGTTCTCCGGAAAATGTGACGTCGACCGGAGCAACATGCACGGCGCGGGGGCCGGGGCGTACCCGCCCGGCGACCATTGCGTCGATTCCCACCGCACCCGCCGCCTCGACGACGGCAGACGCGGCGGGCTCAGGGCAGAAGATCGCGAAGCCCGCCCCCATGTTGAAGGTGCCGTAGGCCGCGCTCGGATCCAGGTCCACGGCATCGACGAGAAAACTGAGAACCTCGGGCACGTCGGGCAGCCGGTCGATCTCGTACGACAGGTCGCGCCGCGCTCGCATCAGTTTTCTGAGGCCATGGCCGGTGATGTGGCTCATGTAGCTGACCTCGATACCGCGCCGGGCCAGCTCGGCGACGACCGGGACATACATCGGTGCGGGGACCAGCAGGGCATCTCCGAGTTCGCGCCCCGAGGGCAGCTTGGTCCGGAGCCCATCGGGCAAGTCGGCTGCGACGCGGCGCGCCAGCGAGGCCCCGTTCGCGTGAAGACCGGTGCTCGCCAGCAGGACGATCGCGTCGCCCTGGGCCAGTGCGTCTCCCAACACCGGTCGAGCCCCCGCCGGGACGCGCCCCACCGCGCTGCCGGCAAGCTCCACATCGGATTCGGCGATCAGGCCCGCGAGTGTCGGAGACTCGCCGCCGCCCCACGCCGCACCGGCGTCCTCACAGCCACGTTTCCATCCCGAGACGAGTGACTGACCTCGTCCGCCGGAGTAGAAATCGGCGCTGCCGGTTGCGAAGTAGGCGTTGATCACAAAGGGCAAGGCGCCGACACAACACAGATCGTTCGCGATCGCCGCTACCGTGTCATAGGCGATGTCCGCAAACCGGTCGAGGCCCGTGGCTTCCTCGTACTCGCGGGCGAGCACGGACTTCGTGCCGAGGCACTCGAGCACCACCGCCAATACGAGGTCGTCGACCTGAAAGACAAAAGCCGGTTCGCCCAGCGTGTCGCCGACGGGTCGCCCCCCCAGTGCGTCGAGGTTGCCCAGGGTCGTCGCCGCCGCAGTCAGAGCGTCCCGTTTCGCGGCATCCAGGACGTCGTAGTCCACTCCCGCCTCGCGGTATGGATCCGTCATGGAAGTGACGCTAGCCCACCGGCTCGAGTGGTTCGGCGAGCTCGGCTTCGGCCGCGGCTTGCTTCACTTGCGTAAGCCTTAAGGCGGTCGCCGGCTCCGCGCGCCTCACGCGGTGGGGAACGGCCGCTGGATCAGCTCGACCAGAAGGCCGAGATTCCCCTTCGGGTGAACGAACGCAACGGTGTGGCCTCTGCCGCCCAAGCGCGGCTGCTCGTCGATCAGCGGGACTCCCTTCGCGCGCAGGTCGGCCAGTGTGCCTTCCAGGTCGTCAACCTCGTACGCGATGTGGTGAAGGCCTTCGCCGCGTCGGTCGATGAACTTGCCGACGGTGGTGTCGGGTCCGGTAGGGGCCAGCAGCTGCAGATAGGTGTCGCCGAGAGGCAGCATTGCCTCCTCGACTCCCTGATCCTCCACGCGCTCGCGATGAACGACTTCGAGACCCCAGACGGATTGGTAATGGTCGATTGCGGCGTCAAGATCGGCGACGGCCAGCGCGATGTGCTCAACCTTTCCCAGCATGGCGCGGAATCCTAGAGCGCGCTCTCGCGGACTTGTGGTAGGGAGAGGCGACCTATTGGCGATCGGAGGAGGAGGGACCATGGCCGAGGACGTGGCTGGTGGTGTCGTAAAGGTGATCGAGCTGGTCGGCAGTTCGCCGAATTCCTTCAGCGACGCGGTACGCAATGCCGTCAATACCGCCTCCCGCACCATCCGGAACATTCGCGGCGTAGACGTCATCTCGAGCAACGCCGATGTCGACGGCAGCGGCAACCTCACGAACTACAAGGTCCAGGTCAAGATCGCGTTCTTGATCGAGGGCTCGGACGCGGGCAGCTAGACCTCAGGCGGGGGATCCCGGCAACCGGCACTCGAAGGCCGGGCTGCCGGCGCGTTCCGGCTCTCCTATATGGGACGCCACTCCTACAATGGCTCCTGAAGAAGTTGAAAGGAGCCCCCATTTGAACGCCTTTAAGGGCGGGGGGATGGCTGGCCAGACCGGGCAGCACCAGGGAGAGGAGCTTCCAAGATGTCTCCTTCGGTAATTGTCTCTGCGGCGCGGACGGCAATCGGCAAGTTCGGCGGCGCCTTCGCGGACGTCCCCGCCGTGGATCTGGGAGGACACGCGATCGGTGCGGCCCTTCAGCGCGCCGGTATCTCCGGTGACCAGGTCGACTATGTGGTGATGGGCCAAGTGCTGCAGGCGGGCGCGGGCCAGATAACTGCGCGCCAGGCTGCGGTCAAGGCGGGTGTGCCCGATTCGGTCCCCGCGCTGACGATCAACAAGGTTTGCTTGTCGGGACTCAATGCCATCGCGCTCGCCGATCAGCTGATCCGGGCCGGCGAGGTCTCGGTGGTCGTCGCGGGCGGGATGGAATCGATGGATCAAGCCCCGTATCTCCTTCCGAAAGCGAGGACCGGATATCGGATGGGCGACGGCGTCCTCGTCGACTCGATGATCTATGACGGTTTATGGGACGCGTTCTCGAGTCGTCACATGGGAGATCAGTCAGAAGACGTCAACACCGAGTTCTCGATCAGCCGAGAGGACCAGGATGCATGGGCGGCGCGCTCGCACGCGCGCGCACATGCCGCTACGACCGAAGGTCGATTCGGCGAAGAGATCGTGCCCGTCGAGCTGCCTCAACGTAAGGGCGATCCGATAGTCGTCGACAAGGACGAAGGGATCAGGCCCGAGACGACCGTCGAGTCGCTCGCAAAGCTGCGCACCGCTTTCAACAAGGACGGAACGATCACAGCGGGGAATGCCTCTCAGATCTCGAACGGGGGCGCCGCAGTCGTCGTGATGAGCGCGGAGCGCGCGAGCGAGCTGGGCCTCACCCCGATAGCCGAGATCCTGGCGCACGGGATGTCTGCGGAGCGGCCCCCATATCTCCACACGGTTCCGGCGCTTGCGGCCCAGGCCGCGCTCAAAAAGGCCGGCCTATCCCCGAACGACCTTGATCTCGTGGAGATCAACGAGGCATTCGCTGCCGTAGCTCTCCACTCCACCCGGATGCTGTTCAACGGAAATGGCGACGCCGAAGACAAAGTGAACGTGAACGGGGGCGCGGTCGCGTTGGGTCATCCCATCGGATGCACCGGCGCACGGAACACAGTCACACTGCTTCACGAGTTGCGGAGACGCGGAGGTGGGGTCGGCCTTGCGACCCTCTGCGGCGGCGGGGGCCAGGGCGACGCCGTGATCTACCGGGTCAATCCCGCCTAGACATCGCGTTCGTTCCGATCTTTGCGAGGCCGCGCAGGGCGCGACGCTAGCGCGTCGAAACCTCCGGCGATGAAGAGAATCACGGTCGCTCTGCTCCTGGCCCTGTCATTGCTTGCGCTGCCGGGCACCAGCGCCGCCCAGCCCGCCGGCGACATCTCCGACAATGTGGAGTTCGTCGCGAACATCCCCGAGATGCGCACGGCCATTGCGCTGCAATTCATCGGGGACACGATGTTCGTGTCGACCGAGACAGGTCTCTTCGCATACAGCATCTCGGATCCGTCCCAGCCCTCCCTGATCGGTGCGCTGCCCATGTATATCTATGAGAACGAGGACATGGAGGTGGACGTCAAGCGCAACTTGATCTTCATTGCGCGCGACCCTCGTGGGTTCGTACCCGGTGTCGGCAATACCTTGCTGCAGTACGGCGCCATCCACATCATCGACGTCTCGCTACCGCACGCGATGGTTCCGGTCAGTTCTTTCCTGCTGCCCGTCGGACATACGACCACGTGCGTAAACGACTGCGACTTTCTGTGGACCGGGGGACCGGCGAAGGCCCTCACACAGCCGGCCGACTGGACGGGTCGTCCGATCTTCGCGACGGACATCTCGGATCCCGCCAATCCGGTGCAGTGCCCCGAGCCCATCGATACCGGCCGCCACGACGGTCAGACGTCCTACGTGCATGACGTGTGGGTCGACCAGATGGGAATCGCCTGGACGTCAGGAAGAGGCGGGGTACGGGGCTACTGGACCTCGGGCAGGCACCGCAACCCCCTGACCGGGAAGATCGAGAAGGCGACCGGCTGTGACCCCGTGCCGTACGCGGGAGGAGGGACGCCGGAAGAGGTAACCGTCTCTAGCTTCATGCACAACGCGTGGCGGGATCTCGACGCGCGTGCCGAGCCCGGAGCACCCAAGGGCTCGGTGGTTTACGCCACCGAGGAGAACATCAGCTCCGCGTGTCCCACCGCCGGCAAGTTCGTGACGTACGACCTGCGCGGCTCGTACAACGGCGAGGGCTGGCGCAACATCGAGAAGACCAAGTATCGAATGAAGATATTGGACTTCTGGACACCCGAGGAGCAGCCGGGAAGCACGGGTTGCGCCTCGGCGCACTGGTTCACCGATCGGGGTGACGGCGTGCTCGCGTTTGCGTTCTACGGGCAGGGAACGCGCTTCCTGGATGTGTCCAACCCGCGCGATATCCGGCAAATCGGGTACTACCGTCCCGACGACGCGAACGCATGGGCCGCATATTGGTACGACGGCTACGTCTACGTGCCCGACAACTTGCGCGGCGTTGACATCCTGAAGTTCAAAGGAGGGCCGAAGAGCCCGGTGACCCAGGCGCCGCCGCGCGCCACGCCGCTCGCAGCGCTCCCGATGGACCCCGCCGCCGGTTACCTCTGCCCACTGCGATAACAGGTGGGTGGCGGCGGCGGGTGGCGGCGGCCAACTCCTCGGCAGGTCGCTCGCGGAAAGCGCTCGCTTGCGTCAGAAGACCTCCGCTGAAGCGTTGGTCTTCAGGCGTTAAACCTGCCTCGGAGGACCGCTCTTCGCCCGCCGCCTAATTCCGCTGCGCCGCCGCCAAGCGCTCCGTTAGTCGGAGAACTTCTTGAAGAGCTCGATGCGGTCGAGATAGCGCTCTCGCATCTCCGGGTCCCGGACGCCGCCACCCTCTTCCGGTGCGAGACACAGGATCCCTAGCTTCCCCTTGTGCAGGTTCTGGTGGATCTGATTCGCGGCCTCGCCCGCCTCGCTAAGGGGATACGTCTTCGACAGGATTGGGTGAATCTTTCCGAGATAGGCGAGCCGGTTGGCCTCCCACGCCTCTTTGTAGTTGGCGAAGTGCGAGCCGATGATCCGCTTTAGGTGCATCCACAGATAGCGATTGTCGTAGGTGTGCTCGTAGCCTGAGGTCGACGCACAGGTGACGACGGTGCCTCCGCGTTTGGCGACGAAGACGCTGGCGCCGAACGTCTGCTTTCCGGGATGCTCGAAGACGATGTCGGGATCCTCCCCAACCAACTCACGGATTTTCTTGCCGAAGCGACGAAACTCCTTGGGGTCCTGGCGGTCGCCGTCCCAAAAGCGATAGTCCTCGGCTTTCCGGTCGATGACGTTGTCTACGCCGATCTCATTGAGCAGCTCGACCTTCTCGGGTGAAGAAACCACGCCGACCGGGATCCCGCCGCCGTTCAGAACGTATTGGCACGCGAACCCGCCGAGACCGCCGGTCGCTCCCCAGATCAAGACGACGTCGCCCTGTTTCATCTGTGCGCCGTTGCGCGACACGAGCATGCGATACGACGTCGATGACACGAGGCCGAGGCATGCGGCCTCTTCCCATGTCATGTGGCGCGGCTTCGGCATCAGCTGATTCGCTTTCACCATCGCGATCTCGGCCATGCCGCCGAAGTTGGATTCGAAGCCCCAGATGCGCTGACCCGGATCCATCATCGAGTCGTCGTGCCCCTCGGGCGCCTCCATATCGACGTAGTTGCAGTGCACCGTCACTTCGTCGCCGGGCTTCCAGCGTGTTACACCGGGACCGGTCTTCAGGACTACCGCAGCGGCGTCCGATCCGACGATGTGATAGTCGAGGTTGTGCCGCGCCCCGAGCTCCGACTCCTTTCCCAACCGCTCCAGGAAGGCGAAGGTCGGCAACGGCTCAAAGATCGATGTCCAGACGGTGTTGAAGTTGACCGCGGATGCCATGACCGCGATCAAGCACTCGTTCGGCCCAAGTGGAGGGATCGGAACCTCTTCGATGTGAAGGGACTTGCGAGGGTCTTTGTCCTTGTGGTCGATTCCGGCGAACATCTCTTGCTCGTCCTTGCGGACGAATGCTGCCGTCATGGCCTCCGGCAGTTCGAGCGCGCCAATCTCTTCCCAGGACGCCTCGTTGACGATCGCTTCTCTAATCGCGTCTATAGAACCGGCCACTCTCGCTCCTGTGTCGATGACTGCTGGGGCCGCAGCCTAAAGCGTCACCGCCAAGGTCAACTTGCGCACTGCGGACCAGCGCGAAGTGTGCAGGTTGCTGTAACACCTCAAGCAAATCCTCGGAGGTAGCATCGAAACGTGAGCGAGGGCCTCAGTTTTCATTTCACCGAAGAGCAGGAAGCTTTTCGACGCACCGTCCGGGAGCTGGCTGAGGAGAAGATCGCGCCGCGCGCGGCAGAGATCGATGAGGCCGACGAATATCCCTGGGACATCGACGAGTTACTAGTCGATAGTGGGCTGGCGGGCGTGTCCTATCCGGAGGAGTACGGGGGGTACGGCGGGGGCGCGGTCGAGATGTGCATTCTCGTGGAAGAGATAGCGCGTGTTAGCGCGGGTGTTTCTCTGATCCTCGCGGTGAACAAGCTCGGAGCCATCCCGATCCTGGTCGCCGGGACGGACGAGCAAAAGAAGAAGGTGTGTACCGGCATCGCCTCGGGC
>DATADF010000292.1:0-4202 GCA_036258695.1 Actinomycetota bacterium | reverse complement strand
CGACCTAGCGTCCGGGGTGGGTCGGGTCCCATCTAGACAGCCTTTTCCGGATTCCCCGACCCCGGCGGCCGGCGGGCGAAACTGTCCCCTACGGAACAGGCCCAGGCCATTGCTTTAGGCGTGAAAATAGGTAAAAATTTCCTGGTCGGTCGCCTCGGCGGGAGGGCGACCCATACCACGGAGGCGCCTGGGCAGTGGGTCTAAGAGCACGCAAACACTCCGTCGTCATCGCACTCGCGGCCACGTTTGCCATTCCGGTCGGCCTCACAGTGACTGCGCGCGCTGCAGCTCCCCCGTTAGGACAGGACGTCCTCGAGCCCGTCATGCGCGACTCCACCTGCTACAAGTACGCCACTGCCGATCGCCAATTCACCGACAAGATGAACGAGGAGCGTCAGAGCCGCGGCCTCGGCACGATGCGTCTCGATCCCGAGCTCTCCTGGGTCGCCAAGAAGCACACGCAAGACATGATCAAGGCGAATCAGCTGTTCCACTCGTCATCGCAGCAGTTGACGTCGCGGATCACGCGCTGGAGCACTCTCGGAGAAAACGTCGGCGTAGGTGGCGACGTTGACTCGCTCCACCAGGCTTACATGAACTCCCCCGACCACCGAAGCAACATCTTGTTCAAGGGGTTTACCTTCGTCGGCGTCGGCACGATCGTGAAAGACGGCAAGATGTGGACGACGACGATCTTCGAGCTCAGGAACAACCCGGGCACCCGCCTGCGGATGCCCTGCTAGCCGCCCTCTGCGGCTAGACCTCTACCGGAAAGCGACGCCTTCCGAGTAGGTCGTTAAGACGCCTCTCGGAGCCTGTCCACCAGAGACGCGACTAGCGCGGCTCGCTCGGCCATCTTCGAGACGACGACATGCTCGCCCTCGGCATGCGCGCCGTCCCCCACGGCCCCCAGCCCATCCAAAGTCGGGACACCGAGGGCGGCCGTGAAGTTCCCGTCGGAGCCTCCGCCGACCTCGGCCGACTCGAACCCGGGGAGACCCAGGTCTGCCGCGACCTCATTGGCAATGGCGAACAGGGACTCCGACTGGGCTCGCTCCAGCGGCAGCCGATTGATGGAACCGTCCACATCGATAGAGGAGCCTGCGAGGACAGGCTGAAGAGAACTGAGCTCTCGATCGACTCTTGCGAGCTCGGCCGCGGTACGCGCGCGCACATCTAGGTGGACCACCGCCGAGGCGGGCACGGTGTTGCTCGACGTACCTGCGGTGGCCAGCGTGGGCGTGATCGTGGTGCCCGTGTCGGGACGGGCGATCTGCTGAACAGCTACCACCTGGTGGGCGAGCTCGACGAGCGCGTTGACCCCGCGCTCCGGGTCGAGCCCCGCGTGCGACGCCTTGCCCGAGATGTGGATCGAATAGTGGCCGCCACCTTTGCGCGCCACCTTCAGTGCGCCGTTGTAGCTCGGCTCCAGCACCAGCACCGCGCGCGCATCGCGGGCCGAGTCCTCGATCAGCTTGCGCGACGTCGGCGACCCAATCTCCTCATCGGAGTTGAACAACAATTCGATCCCGTCCAGATCGTCCAGCTGAGCCAGGCCGAAGAGCCCCTGCACCAAGCCGGCCTTCATGTCGAAAATGCCTGGCCCGGTCGCCCGGCCATCTGCCACCGAGAAGGGCCATCGCATGAGCGTCCCCTGGGGCCAAACGGTGTCGAAGTGCCCGAGAATCAGAACGGTCGTGCGAGTTCCCCATCGCCAACGGAGGTGCATATTCCCGTCGGCATGCAGAGGCTCCGGAGCGCTACCCAGCGCGGCGCCACCCAGCTCCGCGAGAACCGAACCGCAGCGTGCGACCGCAGCGAGGTCGTGAGAGGGCGACTCCGCCTCGACCAGCTCTTCCAGAGCGCGCAGCATCTCGTCGGTGCGATCGGCGAGACCCGAGATCAATGCCGGACCGCGCACGCTCAGGCGACCACCACCTCGACGCGGTGGTAGCCGGTTGCGCCGGCCGGATGAGGCTCGGCCAAGTCACGCGTCTGAGTGGTACCTCGCCCGTCCGTGGCGCGACAGCTGACCAGGACCTTGCCGGTGTGCTCCGGCGTCCAGCGATAAGCCCACAACCGCCAGGCGTTCGGCGCGAGCGGCTCCTTCAGCAACGCGTCCTGCCAGGTTTGTTCGGCATCCACGGATACCTCGACCTTGTCGATACCGCGGTCCCCTGCCCACGCCACCCCGGCTATCCAGGTTGCCGTACCTCTCCGCGCCGAGCCGTCGTCGCCGGCCACTGCGATACGCGATTGCGTACGCACCTCGGCCACATCCGACCAGCCCCGGCGCTGCCAGTACCCCTCGTAGTCTGAACCGACTACTTCGATCGACTCCAGCCACTTCACGTTCTTCATCCCGTAGATAGCCGGCACGCGTACGCGGCAGGGAAAACCGTGTGCCTGTGTCAAGGGCCGACCGTTTTGCGAGATCGCGACGAGCGCCGCGGGCTCGCGCGCCCGGTCCATAGGTATGGAGTCCGAGTATCCGTCGGCGGCGCGAAACACGACATCGACCGCGTCGTCCTCGGCGCCGGCAGCCTCGAGTAGATCTCTCAGACGCACGCCACCCCATGCCGAGTTGCCGATCAGCTCCCCGCCCACTTCGTTGGAGACGCACGTGAGCACGGAGAACTCCTCGACGACATCAAAGCGCGATTGCAACTGCTCGAACGTGAGCTCCAAGGGAGAGTCGACCCGCCCGAACACGCGCAGCTTCCAGTTCTCGGCCTCGACGGAAGGCTGGATCAAATTGATATCCACCACATAGTGGTCTTCGGCGCTGGTGATCTCGGATGGGAGGCCGGGAACGTCCGGGAACGGGGCCCGGTCGGGAACCTCCGCCGCCCGTACGGGGGCGGCCAGAGCAACATCTGTGTTCGGGCCCGCGAGGCGACCGGCAAACCACCCGATCACACCGCCGGCCGCCGCCACACCGACCGCGCCGCCCAACCCGACGCGGAGAGCACGCCGGCGCCCGGAGTCAGTCTCGGGGCCCTGCGCGACTAGCCCGTAATAAAGAGGTGCGGAGACGCGCGCGTAAGAAAATGCGGCGACCGTCGTCGCAAGCAGTAGGGGAAGCGGCTCCACACGTTCGCCAGGTCCGAGGACCGAACCGAGCAATGCCGCGATGCCGAGAAGCAAGCCGGCCGCGCCGGGCCGGACCCTGCGGTTCTTCATGGTCCGGTAGAGGACCTCGCCCCCCACTGCGACAGCCCCAACCACGACCGCAATGCTTAGGAGACGAAGGGCCCAATGCTGAAGGAGCTCGATGAAAAAGGTGGCTATGTCGCCGGGAGTCACCCGAATGAGGGCCTCGGCGATCGCGGCGGGAGCGAAGGGAATTCCGCCGGCTAGGGTGGACGCGACCCAAAGGATCGATAACGCGACCGTCGCCGCGCAGGCGCCTGCAAGGCGCGCGCTGCTTCGTCTTCGGCCGGCGAGGACCTCCTCGGTGAGCTCCCCGTCCTCGATCACTCGATCACACGCGCCACAGTGCCCGCGACCGACACGCTCGCGCCCGGCTCCACCGTGTAACGAAGAAGCGCTAGTGCACGGCCATCCGATGCGCTCGTGACGGTTCCGACGGTCTCCTCGCCCAAGATCACGTCGGCGCCCGCTGACAGCGCGCCGTCGGCCTGGAGGCGCCGGAGTGTGCGGTTCACCTTGCCGCGGAAGTGGATCTTCGCCATTGCCTCCTGGCCCACATAGCAGCCCTTGTCATAGTGAACCGCGCGCTCGTCGATCAGGGCCTCTTGGGGAAAGGACTTTTCGTCCATATCGCGTCCCCAACGTGCCCGTCCGTTTGCAATGCGGATTGCCTCGAGCTCCTCCTCCGAAGCGGGCCGAGCGCCGCGCGACTCAAGTGCCATCAACAAGGCCTGCACGTCCGAGTGCCCGACCCACAGATATGCCGCGGGGATTCCCAGCGAATCGGTCGGATGCACCAACGGCCCCACCGCGTGTCCGTGAGCAAGTTCCTCGTAGCCTTGCCCGGCGACCAAGACCAGGCCCATCTCATCTGATACATCGTCGATCGTGACCTGAGTCCCGAGCACGTAGCGGCTGATCGCCTCCGGCAGAGTGTCTTTCAGCTCCGGCGCGAAGTGACAGAGCACGGCCTCCTCTATGGCAAACGCCTCGAGGAATCCCACCATCCGGCCGTGCACCGTGAGAAGTGCAGCTTCGCGCGCGTCACC
>DATADF010000291.1:0-7079 GCA_036258695.1 Actinomycetota bacterium | reverse complement strand
CAGGTGTCGTGAACTGGCACCGGGCGCGCGGCCGTCGCGTTGTCAGCGTTGTGAACGAGTAGAACCTGTCTCTCTAGACAAGGGTTTAATCGATGTGAGGGGTCCCGAATGGGACCCCTTTCCGTTTCGCTTTCAGTTGTTTTCTGAGTTTGGCTCGCAATGGAGGCCCCGTGGCATTTGTCGACGAGGCGAAGGTCAAGGTCATTGCCGGGGCAGGAGGCAACGGCATCGTGGCCTGGCACCGCGAGCCCTATAAGCCAAAAGGTGGCCCCGACGGTGGCGACGGTGGAGACGGAGGCAGCGTCCTGCTCCGTGCCGACACCTCGGTCGGAACTTTGCTCGAGCTGCGCGACCACCCTCACATAAAGGCCGATCGCGGCGGCCATGGGCAAGGCAAGCGTCGCCACGGTGCCCGTGGAGCCGACCGCGTCGTCAAGGTCCCGGTAGGCACGGTCGTATACGACGAGGACGGCGTGCTCTTGGCCGATCTGGCCAATGTCGGAGACGAATTCGTTGCCGCTCGTGGCGGCCGCGGAGGTCGCGGCAATGCCCGTTTTGCATCCGCGGTCAGGCAGGCGCCGGCATTCGCCGAAAATGGCGAACCGGGCGATGAGCGCTGGTTGAAACTCGAGCTGCGCTTGCTCGCCGATGTGGGATTGGTCGGTTTCCCCAATGCCGGTAAGTCGACGTTGATCTCGCGGATCTCCGCCGCGCGTCCGAAGATTGCCGACTACCCGTTCACGACGTTAGTCCCGAACCTAGGATCCGTAACCCGAGCCGAGACCTCTTTCGTCGTTGCGGACATCCCTGGATTGGTCCCCGGAGCCCATGAGGGCAAGGGGCTCGGCGATCAATTCCTGCGACATGTAAGCCGGGCCGCGGTGTTGGTATTCGTAATCGACCTCGCGGCCGTGGACCGTGAACCAACTGAAGACGTCCGAATGTTGCGCCGTGAGCTCGAGGCGTTTGATGCGGAGCTAGCCGCGCGGCCTGCCCTCGTCGTCGCCAATAAAGTGGACGTCGGGAAGAACCGGCTCGAAGCCGTGCTCGAGAGTCAACCCGATGCGTTGCCCATATCGGCCGTGACGGGCGAAGGAGTAGACGTCTTTCTCGATGTACTCGTCGAAGCCGTGACGAGCGCGCGGTCGGCAACGCCGGCAGCGACGGGTTATGTCCGTCATGTAGTGCCCGCCGACGCGATCAAGGTGATAACTGAGGGGTCCGCCTGGCGTGTGACGGGCAGTGCCGTGGAGCGTGCCGTGGGAGCAACCGACATGAACAATGACGAAGCCGTAGCGCGCCTGCAGCGAAGGTTGATCTCTCTCGGCGTGGAGAGGGAGCTGGCGCGAGCAGGCGCAAAGCGCGGGGACGAAGTTCGCATAGGCAACACCGCGTTTGACTTCATACCGGAGGGCGACGCCGATGGCGAGACCTAGCCTGGAGCCCACCGACCGACTAGTAGTGAAAGTCGGAACTGCCTCTCTTGTCGGGTCCGATGGCAGGGTCGACCAGTCCCGACTCACACAGCTTTGTAGTCAGCTCTCGGAGCTGAAGATGCGAGGCTCGCGCGTGGCACTTGTTTCCTCAGGCGCGATCGCCGCCGGCTTGGGTCCACTGGGCATCGCTGGGCGACCAACCGACATTCCATCGTTGCAGGCTGCTGCCGCGGTCGGTCAGGGTCATCTCCTAGAAAGCTACGCCCGGCTTTTTGGCAGTCATGGGCAGGTCGTCGCTCAACTCCTGCTGACTCGCTATGACTTCATGCATCGGCAGCAGTACTTGAATGCGCGCAACACCATGGAGAAGCTCTTCGAGCTGGGTGCGATTCCCATAGTGAACGAGAACGACACCATTGCGGTCGATGAGATTAGATTCGGAGACAACGACTTGCTCGCCGCCTTGGTCGCGAACCTCGCGCGCGCCAAGCTCCTGCTTCTACTGACGGATGCCCGCGGACTGCACTCAGCGGATCCGCGACAGAATCCCGATGCTCCGATCATCGAAGAAGTGGAGCGCATCACTCCTGAGCTGGAACGTGCCGCGGGTGGCCGCGGCTCCGACCTGTCGACTGGAGGAATGGCGTCGAAGATCGCGGCTGCGTGGGTTGCAACGTTCTCCGGAGTTGGCGTGATCGTGGCCGACGCCGCGGATCCCGAAATCGTCGACAAGGTGGCGCGGGGAGAGATTGTAGGGACCTATTTCCACCCGCATCCGACGCGCGCTTCGGCTCGGCGTTTGTGGATCGCGTTCGGCCAGCCGCCGCGCGGAACTATTGTCGTCGACGAGGGAGCGCGTAGAGCAGTCACCGAGCGCAAGAGCAGCCTCCTACCCGTGGGCGTCGTCGAGGTGCGCGGCGGGTTCAAATCGGGGGACACGGTCGATGTCGCAGCCGGGGGTCGGGTTTTCGCGCGCGGGTTGGTACGCTACGACTCGCAAGAACTTGAAGAGGCGCGCGGGCGCTCTACGGCCGAGCTGGCGGGCAAGGAAGTGATCCACCGCGATCAGCTGATCGTGCTCGAGGCCGGGACGGGCTAGTTTGAAAGTTGAGTGATACGGCGTGAGTGACGTCCAGGAGACCTGTCGGCGTGCCGCCGCGGCCGCTAAGACCCTGGCCCGCCTCCCAACCGAGGTCAAGAACGCCGCCCTTGCGTCGATGGCCGCCGCGCTCGAGCGGGCGGAGCCGGCGCTGGTGGCTGCGAATCGCCGTGACGTAGAGCGAACGCAGGCTGCGGGGGCTCCCTCGAGTCTGGTGGATCGCTTGACGCTGACGGAAAGCCGTGTGGACGCGATGGCTGCAGCTCTGCGAGCGATCGCGGCCCAGCCCGACCCCATAGGCGAAGTACTCGAGGGCTGGCGGCGACCCAATGGATTGCTCATCGAGAAGGTGCGTGTCCCGCTGGGTGTCGTGGCGGTCATCTATGAGGCGCGCCCGAATGTGACCGCCGATGTGGCGGGGCTCTGCCTGAAAGCCGGGAATGCCTGCGTGCTGCGAGGGTCGTCTAACGCTCTCGAGACGAATGTCGCGATCGTCAGGCTGTTGCGCGAGGCCATTGCCTCGGCGGGAGTGACCGGTGACGCACTGCAGCTCGTGGATGACCCAAGTCGAGACTCCGGCATCGAGCTGATGCGTGCCAAGGACTACGTGGATTTGCTGGTGCCGCGCGGAGGCCCCGCACTGATACGGGCGATCGAGGAAAACGCGACGGTGCCCTTCATCATCGACGGAGACGGCAACTGCCATCTTTACGTCGACCGTGCTGCGGATCCCCAGATGGCCACATCCATTCTTCTTAATGCGAAGACACAACGCCCGAGTGTGTGTAACGCGATCGAGACGCTGCTGGTGCACGAGGAGCTTGCGGACAAATGGCTGCCGGGCGCCCTCGAAGCTCTTGCGGATCGCGGTGTCGAGGTGCGCGGAGACGCCAGAGTGCGTCAGATTTTTCCGACGGCGGCCGAAGCCACCGATGAGGATTGGGGGCGCGAGTACCTGGACTTGATCCTGGCCGTTCGAGTGGTGCCATCGGCCGACGATGCGATCACGCATATCAACCAGTGGGGCACGTCCAATGCGGAAGGGATCGTGACCCAGGACATCTCCGTCGCCAGAAAGTTCGCAGCGGAGGTCGATTCGGGATCCGTATTCATCAATAGCTCGACGCGGTTCTCCGACGGTGGGGAGTTTGGGTTCGGAGCCGAGATCGGTATCTCGACTCAGAAGCTGCACGCCCGCGGGCCGCTTGGTCTCACCGAGCTGACCAGCGTGAAATACGTCGTCTGGGGCGAGGGCCAGGTCCGCAGCTAGGACGCCCGCGGCCGCACCCGGACGGCTATTCCCACAGTTAGGTTGGCTTTTCGGGTTAGCTAGCGTGGTGGCACAGGACTCTGAATCGGGCGGCGAGCGCCTGGGAATCATGGGCGGCACTTTCGACCCCATCCACCTGGGTCACCTCGTCGCGGCCTCCGAGGCTCTCCACCACTTTGCTCTGGATCGCATCATCTTCATACCCGCGGCCAGGCCGTGGCAGAAGGAGTCCTATTCCGACGCGGAGGATCGCTTCTTGATGACTAGCTTCGCGGCGTCGGCTCACCCCCGTTTCGCCGTGTCACGCATGGAACTGGATCGCAAGGGCCCGACCTACACCTACGAGACGATGGCCTCGCTGCGCGAGTTCCACGGCCCCGCCATCCAGCTTTTCTTCATCGTGGGTGCCGACGCCGTGCTGAAGCTCGGAAGCTGGCACGGGCTCGAGCACTTACGCCCACTCGCATCCCTGATCGCCGTGACGCGCCCGGGCCACGATCTGGAGCAACTCAAGCCGGTTGAGAGTTGGCCCGAAGTTGAGGTCATGGAGATGCCGGCGGTTGGCATCTCTTCCACCGACATACGCGAGCGCGTTCGATCCGGGAGGCCGATTGATTTCCTTGTGCCTCAGCAGGTAGCCGGTTACATACGGGAGCAGGGCCTGTACGTAGGGAGTAGGGAAGGTGTCTAGGCGCGGGCGGAGTACGCCGGGGCGTCATCGGCTACCGCCCGCGGCCAAACAGCCGCCGGGGCGGACCGGTCCGCGCGGTGCAGCGCTCCGCCAAAGAAAGGCAGAGGCACGTCGCCGCCGCTTCATGTCCGCGGGTTCGGGCGGTGTCATCGTGGGGATCATCGCCGCGATCATCGCGATCGCCGTAGCGCGCAACACTCTGGCTCCCACACCCGAGCCGACCCCTTCGCCGACGGTCTCCGGGGAGGACCTTGTATTGACCACGCTGGTCGTGGGCACTCACGAGTCGGCCACGGGCGGGCGCGACCGGACCATATGGATGACTCTGCTGTCGTGGGACGAGCGCGAGGAGCAGGGCGCGGTCATCTACATCCCCGCACACACTGCAACTGAGATACCTGGGCGCGGACTTCAGGCCGTGGGCGACGCGCTCACGACAGGTGGCATCCCACTGCTCTTGGTGGCGACCGAGAACCTCCTTGGGGTGACGATCGACCGGTATGTGGAACTCTCCGACAAGGACGCCTTGGTTCTGTTCGAGGAGGTCGGCCCGATCTCCATCGACGTCCCAAATGAAGTCCGAGTGGCGGCCGGTCGTCAGCGAGAGCGTCTCATCTTCGTTCCGGGCCAGCAGCAGCTGCCACCTCCGTTCCTCGTTCGATTGCTCTATACGGTCGGTATCGATGGCGACGATGTCGAGCTCGGCCTGCGGCATATCGCATTCTGGGATGCGCTTCTCAACACTTTCGAAGGGGAGCCGGATGCACTTGCCACCGCCGTTGCGGATGCGGCTCCCGCACTGCGCGAGTCAGATACCTCCGCCGAGCAACACGGCCAACTGTTGCGCACGCTTGCGGGAAGCGATCGGCAAGCTCGAACCGTAACGACTCTTCCGGTTTCACAAGCGCTGCCACGAACATTGGTCCCGGGCGGTGGCGAGCTCTATGAAGCGGATGCCGAGGAAGTCGAGACCTTCCTCACTCAAACGCTGGGTGATATCGCAATACGCGAGAGCGAAATACGGGTACAGATCCTGAATGGAAACGGTCGGCCGGGCATCGGCCAGGAGGTGGCGAAGCGACTCGTCGGCGAAGGGTTCCGCGTTCTGCTGTCCGGAAACGCGAAGCGCCTCAACTATCAGAGAACGCTGATCGTGACCTACGACTCTTCACCTAGCGGCCTGGAACTCGCCGACCAGGTGAAGGACATGCTGGGTGTGGGGGAGGTCCAAGTATCAAGGCAAGAGCAAGGTATCGTGGACCTAACGATTGTTGTCGGAAGGGATTTTCTGCGGACACTTTGACTACGCATACGGCTAAGTCAACCGAACTGGTTACCGCGGCCGCCCGCGCCGCCTCCTCCAAGAAGGCCCAGAGGATCGTCATCCTCGACGTCTCTAAACAACTAGTGATCACGGACCACTTTCTTATTTGCAGCGGCAATAGTGCTCGCCAGGTCCGAACGATCGCGGAAGAGATCGAGCGTCAGATGCAGTCGGCCTTCGGAGCGAAGCCCTACCGGCGCGAGGGTCAGCAAGAGGCGCGCTGGATACTGCTCGACTACGTCGATTTCGTCGCGCACGTGTTCTTGAAGGAGGACCGCGACTACTACGATCTCGAGCGACTCTGGTCCGACGCCGAGGTCGTGCCGTTCGAAGAATCTTGGGAGGAAACAGATGAGCCAGCCGCGGCGGAGGCGACGTAGGCGGGGAAGAGGTCGGGGAGGCCCGCCGCCGGATCAAGCCGCAAGACAGCAACAGCAATCGCAGCAACAATCGCAGGCTCGGCCCGAGGTCCCGCGTGGTGGAGGCGAAGGGGGCCGGCGCCGCAGGCGTCGAGGCCCTGCTCGCGAGCCGGCGTCACCTAAGTCGTCCGAGGATCTGGTCCGCGCGATCCCGCAGCCGCGGCCCGAGTCACTGACCGCACCGGCCGACGGGACCACTCTCGAGCAAGTCATCGGCGAGCTTCAATCGCACTGGGGCGTGCCCCAGTATCCGCAGGAGTACCGGATCACGATCAAGGTGGCCGACGAGCGCGATGCGCGCGTCGAGCGCGCCGAGGAGCCGCGGCCCGCAGAGCCGTCGCCCGACGGGGCTCCTCGTCGTGAGCGAGCGCCCTCTGCTCCGCGCGTGGAACCTCCGAGCGGAGTCCTACGTGAGCAGGCCCCGCGTCGCCGGCGCCGCCGCCGCCGTGGCCGCGGCGGAGCGGGCCCCTCTGGCCCAGCTCCGATTTCTTAGATGCGGTCCCCAGGGCGGGCGGCCACCCGGTACTGACTTGCCAGGCGAATGCCCTTCGTCTGCCCGTTACGTGTCGGCGCAACCCGAAGGTGAGCTGCCCGTAGCGGCACGTCTTCTACCGGAACGAGATAGACCTCACTGCGCTCGTGGCAATAGACGGCAAAGAAATCAATGTCGTTTCGGTAATCGAGTACGGCCGACCTGGTCACGCTGTGAGTGCGGAACCAAATGACCCCTTTCCGAACGACTCCTGTCTTGCATTGGATCTTTACGAGTCGGCCGTCCTCTTCGTAGGCGAGGTCGTAGCGAGGTTGCTCTCCGAACGGAAGGAGGACGTGTTTGCCCGC
>DATADF010000290.1:0-5574 GCA_036258695.1 Actinomycetota bacterium | reverse complement strand
CCGACGGCGGGAACGTGGTTCAGCTCACTCAGGGGGGAGACCACTACGCGCCCGCGTGGTCACCCGACGGCCAAGCGATCGCGTACGTCGACGGCACTTCTCTCCGGCTCGTCAGCCCTGACGGCGAGGATCTCGGAATGGTCCCGGTCGGGTCATCGCGCCCTCGGGAGCCGTCGTGGTCCCCGGATAGTCGGCGGCTCGTGTTCTTCGACGAGGTCGAGAACGACATCTGGGTCGTCAACCGCGATGGCTCGGGGCTGCGGAACCTGACCGCCGTCCATGACGGCGGAAGCGAGCGCTCTCCGGCATGGTCGCCCGATGGGAAGTGGATCGCATTTCTCAACACGCTGCCTGCGCCGCGCGGGACGATCCTTTCCAAGGTACGTCCCGACGGGTCTGACATGCGCGAGATCATCGACCTTCAGCTTCCCGCGGAGGAGAGGATCGACTGGGGCCCGCGCCAGTAACCGGGTGTCTCGGTGAGGCGACGCCCCCGAGAGTGGTCGTGGGCTGCTAAAGCTTCATGTGCGCATGTTTTGAGTGGGCGCGGGAATAAGCTGAGCAAGCATGGGCAGCGTCATCTATCTGTCCCAGGGTCAAAGCCGCCACCGCCGTCGGTCTAACGGAAATGGCGGGAGCACGCGCGGGCGCACAGCGCTTGTGCTCGGCGGCGGTGGCATAACCGGGGCCGCCTATCACCTCGGCGTTCTCAACGCGATGGAAGCCGCCGGCGGCGACTTCTCAATCAACGACTTCGACATGTACATCGGGACCTCTGCGGGGTCGGTCATCGCCGCATTCCTGGCGAATGGAATCACTCCGGCCGAGCTTGTGCGCGCCAACCTCTACGACCAGCAGGAGGACCTGCCGCCGATCGGCGCCGACGAGATCATGCTTCCGGACCGGAAGGGCCTCGTGCGATCGGCATTGCGCTGGCCCTTCGGTGTCCTCGGTGCCGTCCGCCGGTATCTCGGACATCCCTTCACCACTTCATTGATCGATGGGCTCGGCGCGCTGGCCGAGGGACTTCCATCAGCGCTCTACACCACCGATGGCACCGAGAGATACATCCGCAACGTCCTCGAGTCGCGGGGGCGATCGAACTCCTTCAGCGAGACGGACCGCCGACTCTTCATCACCGCGACCGACATCGACAATGCGCGGCGCGTTGTTTTTGGTGAGGACGAAAACGACGCCATACCCATCTCGGAGGCAGCCGCCGCCTCGACAGCAATCCCCCTTCTCTATGCCCCCCGAAGAATCGGCGATCACGAATACCTCGACGGTGGCCTGCGCTCCACCACCAACCTCGACATCGCGATCGCAAACGGAGCCGAACTGATCGTCTGCATCAACCCTCTGGTTCCTTACGTTCACGACGTGAACTACTTGCTCCCCACCGCCACGGGCTTACCGTCGCGGCACCTCGCAGAGAAGGGCTTCCCGCACATCGCCGCACAGACCTTCCGGATCATGGCCGCAGCTCAACTGGAAAAGGAAGTCGAGCTGATCACCGAGACCCACCCGAACGTCGACATCGTTCTCGTGGAGCCCCGGCGGGACGACGAGCATCTCTTCATCTTCAACTTGATGGACTATGCGTCGCGCGAGCGGGTCGCGCGTCACGCGTTCGAGTCGGTAGCGATCGACCTGGTAACGAGATTCCCCGAGTACCGGCGGGTCCTGGGGCGGCACGGACTCAAGATCCGGCGCGACCTGCTAGTCGATCAGCTGCAGGCCATCATCGAGGGGGCCGAGCCCAGGTTCCTACGCGGCGACTTAGCTGAAGTCGGTGAGGTCGCCGACGAGGCCTAAAGCTCGGCGCTCAAATCAGACGCGGCGCGTGGCGGCTGCGTTCATCTTCCTGCTCGGAATCGGATGCGATGTGCCGCGAGACCCTGAGACCACCTTGGAGCGCGTGCGCGGAGGCACCCTCCGTGCCGGGATCGTCGTAAACGAGCCGTGGACCCAGATAGCCGGCGACCCGTCGGGGGTTGAGGTCGATCTCGTGGAGGAGTTCGCGCGCCGCATGGGTGCTGAAGTCGTTTGGATCGAAGGCTCAGAGCAGGAGCTGATGGCCGCACTCGAAGGCTTCGAGCTGGACCTAGTCATAGGCGGCCTTACGGCCGATAGTCCGTGGTCGGCTCATGTCGCCTTCACACGCCCGTACTACGCGTCCAAGCTCGTAGTCGGGATCCCGGAAGAGAACGAGGTTCCGGAGGACATCGCCGGCCTGCCGGTCGCGGCGGAGATCGGCAGCGAGACCGCCAACCTCGTGGAGAACACGGATGCCGACCTGATCCGAGTCGATGACCTGCACGATCTACCGATCGCCGCCGCCGTGGACACATGGCTGCTCGACGACCTCGATTTGCAGGACAGCGGAATAGTCCTGAAGGAATCGGCACACGTAATGGCGGTGCCTCCCGGCGAGAACCTATGGCTCACCGAGTTGGAGAAGTTCTTGGCGCAACAGCAGGACGCAGTGGGTGAATTGCTGGAGAGGTACGGGCGCCCATGACCGTTACCCGCCGGTTCGAGATGCCTCCCGAGCGTCAGCGAATTGAGAAGAAGGCCGCTCGCCTCGAGTGGCTGACCCTCGCCTATCTGATCTCCGCGATCATCTTCCTGTACCTGACCTTGGGCGCGTCACAGGCAATGAAGACGGCGTGGCTCGAGGACATCCTGAGCCTTCTGCCTCCGGTCGCATTCCTCCTGGCGAACCGCTGGCGCGACCGACCCCCGACCGACGAATACCCCTACGGGTTCCATCGCGGTGTTTCCCTCGGATTCCTCGTGGCCTCCGCGGCACTGTTCGTCATGGGTTTCCTATTGCTTCTCGATTCGCTGATGAAACTCATCACTTTTGAGCATCCGTCGATCGGAACCATTGAGTTCTTCGGACGGGACATCTGGCTGGGATGGCTGATGTTGCTCGCGCTGGCGTGGTCGGCTTTTCCCGCGGCAGTCCTCGGACGCATCAAGGTGCCGATTGCGCGCGACCTGCACGACAAGATCCTTCATGCGGATGCCTACATGAACAAAGCGGACTGGTTGACCGCCTCCGCGGCAATGATCGGAGTCTTGGGAATCGGGATCGGATGGTGGTGGGCAGATGCCATTGCCGCCTCTCTGATCGCCGCCGACATCCTCCACGACGGGATCACACACTTGAAGACCGTCGGTGCGGATCTCATGGACAAGGTGCCGCGCCGGATCGGCGGCGAGCTGGACCCTTTGGTCGCCCGCGTCGAGTCCGAGCTCGAGTCATTGCCGTGGGTGAAACGAGCCCGCGCCCGTCTGCGTGAGCAGGGCCATGTGTACTTCGGCGAGATCTTCGTCGTCCCGCGCGATCAGCGTCGCCTGGTCGCGCGCCTCGACGAGGCCACGGAGATGTTGAAGGCGCTCGACTGGAAGCTCCACGACGTCGTCATCCGGCCGACCACTCAGATCGGCGATGAAGAGGAAGAGCTCGGGCTCGCTAAACCTCGCAAGCGCTCGTCACCGCGGGCCAAAGAGGGCGCTTCCGAAGCAAAGACATCTCGAAAGTCGACCGCCAAACGAACTGAGGAACAGCCCCCCGAGGTTAAGAAACCTCGAAAGAGGTCTTCATCCCGAGCTTCACGTGGGGCTTCCCGGTCCTAGGGTCGGGGAAGTAGCACACCGCCGTGTACTTGCCCGGCGTGGGCAGCCGTACGGTCTGCCACGCGCGGCCCCCAGGCACCGGAGCCAGGAAAAAGCCGTACTCCTTCTTTCCCTTCGTGAAGATCACTTCGTGGCTCTGCTCGCCTGCGTTGGACACCTCGAACGTGACATCACCTGAGGCGATGCCCTCCGGGAATTTGAAGTAGAAGTCGCCCACCTCCAGCGCCGCATCGGACTCGGGCTCTGCGATAGGTCCACCCGTCGCCTCGACCACCTCGAAGAATGCGGGCTTCATGCCGCGCGCCTCGGGATCGGTCACGAGATACGTGCCCGGCACGAACTCGAAAACGCTCTGGACCGTGGAACCGGCACTCACGGCCTCGGTGCTGCCGGCAATGATGACCATCTTGAGAACGCCCTCGGGATCCTTTGCGAACTGACGGGTCACCTGAGTAGGGGTGACGCCCACGTTCAAGCGCGCGAAGGCCGGGTGAGTCTCGAACTTTGCCTGGTTGTCGACCTCGACGATGACCGGCTCGGCCTCGAGCGACTTCACGAACGAGATCGCCTTATTAGTCACGACCGCCGTGAAGACCTCCGGTTGAACCTCGGATTGCCCGACATCTCCGTTGCCATCAGTGGTGGCCTCACCACAGGCGCTCAAGGACAGCATCGCGACACCCAGAACGACCATCAGCACGCGTGGAATCAATGCAGTTCTCATGTCGACCTCCCTCGAAGGTGTGTCTGGCCTACCACATAGCGGGGACGTAGTCGTGCGCCCCTCTGGCCCTAGATAGCGACTCGCCGCGGTGCGTCTGTCAGTCGACGCTGCGTTGGCTTCTTTCGTCGCGGCGCAGCCACCTTCTTCGATTTGAGGAGCGGCGCAAGGTAACGTCCGGTGTGCGAGCCCGGAGTTGCCGCGACTTGCTCGGGAGTCCCCGCCGCGACGACCTCTCCCCCACCGGCCCCGCCCTCGGGTCCGAGATCGATGATGTAGTCGGCCGTCTTGATCACGTCGAGATTGTGCTCGATCACCACGACGGTGTTGCCGGCATCCACCAGCCGGTGCAACACGCCCAGCAGCTTCGACACGTCGTCGAAGTGCAGCCCGGTTGTGGGCTCGTCGAGGATGTACAGCGTTCGACCGGTCGCCCGCTTGGCGAGCTCGGAAGCCAGCTTCACGCGTTGCGCCTCTCCGCCGGAGAGAGTCGGGGCCGGCTGGCCCAGACGGATGTAGCCGAGCCCCACATCTCGCAATGTGTCCAGGTGGCGCGCGATTGGCGGGATCGCGGAGAAGAACTCGCACGCCTCGGCCACGCTCATGTCCAAAACGTCGGAGATGTTCTTGCCCTTGAAACGGACCTGCAACGTCTCTCGGTTGTAGCGGCGGCCCTTGCACACCTCACACGGCACGTAGACGTCCGGCAAGAAGTGCATCTCGATCTTGATCTGACCCTCTCCCGAGCAGGCTTCGCAGCGACCCCCTCGCACATTGAAGGAGAAGCGACCCGGCTGATAGCCGCGCCTGCGTGCATCGGGCGTCTTGGCGAACAGCTTTCGGATGTGATCGAACATCCCGGTATAGGTGGCGGGGTTGGAGCGTGGCGTGCGTCCGATCGGCGACTGGTCGATGTCGATGACCTTGTCGATCAGATCCAGCCCTTCGACCGACTTGTGCTTGCCCGGAACCAACCGCACGTTGCGATATAGAACCTGGTGCACCGACCGATAGAGCACCTCGTCCACGAGAGTCGACTTGCCCGATCCGGAGACGCCGGTCACGGTTGTGAAACAACCGAGCGGAAACGCCACGTCGATGTTCTTGAGGTTGTGCTGCTTCGCCCCCCGCACGGTGAGGAATCCCTTTTCGGCCGGCCGGCGTAAGGCAGGCAGCGCGATCGACTTCCGGCCCATCAAGTAGTCACC
>DATADF010000289.1:0-5100 GCA_036258695.1 Actinomycetota bacterium | reverse complement strand
CCGTGCGGTGAAGGCCCACAGGAATGCCAAAGTGGTCGTGGTCGGTTGCTACGCGGTTTCCGACCGCGCCGAAGTTGAGGCGATCGAGGGTGTGGATCTCGTTTTGGGCAACAACGAGAAAGAGCGCCTTGCCGAAGTCCTCGGTAATCGAATCGCGATAGCGCCGTTGTTGCAGATCGCTCCTTTCCGTCGTCCGGAGCCGACGCTCGGACGAGTGCGAGCGAATCTCAAGGTGCAGACCGGATGTGACGAGTGGTGCACGTTTTGCATCATCCCGAAGACGCGCGGCGAACTGCGCTCGATGGACGAGGACCGTTTGATCGAAGAGGCCACAGCGCGCGTTGCGTCGGGGGCGCGAGAGCTGGTCCTGACGGGTGTGCATCTCGGGAAGTACGACTTCGATCGTGGCGGAGATGAACACAGCCTCGTACGACTTCTCCGGCGCTTACTCGAGATCGAGGGAGTTTGGCGCCTACGACTTTCCTCGATCCTGTGCCGTCACCTGACGCCCGCGGTCGTGAGCTTCATGCAGGAGGAGCCACGGGTTTGTCGGTACCTACACGTTCCCCTGCAGTCCGGAGACGACGGCATCCTCGCTGCAATGCATCGCCCGTACAACGCCGCGGAATACATCGACACCATCGATCGGGTCAAAGAGGCCGTTCCCGACGTGGCGCTTGCGACGGACATCATCGTCGGCTTCCCCGGCGAGACCGAAGCGGCGTTCGCCGCAACTGAGGCCATGGTCGACCGGATCGGGTTCTCGAAACTGCATGTTTTCAGGTACTCGGCGCGGGCCGGGACCGCCGCGGCGGGAATGACCGATGAGGTGCACCCCGACGTCAAACGCGATCGATCCAAACGTTTAATCGCGCGCGGAGCGGCGCTGCGCGACCGATTTCTCAGGAACCACCTGGGACGACCGCTTCAGGTCTTGGTCGAAGACGAGCGCGTCGTGGACGGAGAGTCGATCTGCTCCGGGCAGACAGACGATTACGTACGCGTGTGGTTTTCGGGTAAGGCATTGTTAGGCCGGATGGTGGACGTCATTGCCGACGAGATTCGCGCGGACGGCCTCAAGGGGAGGGTGGCGTGACGGATTGCTTGTTCTGCAAGATCGCGGCGGGAGAGCTCAACTCCGACATCGTTCTCGAGCGCGAAACCGCCGTGGCCTTTCGCGATATCAATCCTGCCGCGAAGACACACGTGCTCGTCATCCCCAGGCGCCATATCGCTTCGGCCGCAGATCTGGCGGCTTCGGACGGGGACCTGCTGGCGGAGATCTTCGGCATGATCACCGAGATCGCGGACGCCGAGGGACTGGATGGCGGCTATCGAGTCGTCACGAACATCGGTCCCGACGCCGGCCAGAGCGTGCATCACCTTCATTTTCATTTGATCGGCGGCCGCTCTATGAGCTGGCCCCCTGGGTAAACTAGAGCTACCGATTCATGCTCACAAATCCCCAGATAAAGATTCTGGTTCCCGGTCACCACGACATGGTCAGGCTCGTGGGCGCGCGCGATGAGCTGCTCAAGATCATCGAAAGTGCATTCGAGACGAAGATCCTGGTGCGCGGCAACGAGATCACTCTTACGGGAAGCCCGGAGGAGACCGAGAGGGTCGCGCATCTCTTCGAGGAGCTACTGAACCTCCTGGATCAAGGCCATGTTTTGACCGCGGACGCCGTCGGCCGTTCGATCGAGATGATCAAGGGTGATGACGAGCAATCCCCCTCCGAGGTCTTGAGCGACACCGTCGTCGTCACGCATGCGGGAAAGCCCATCCGCCCCAAGACGATCGGACAGAAGCGCTACGTCGATTCCATCCGGGACAACACGATCGTGTTTGGAATAGGACCGGCCGGCAGCGGGAAGACGTATCTCGCCGTCGCGATGGCCATTCGTGCCCTTAAGGCCGGCGAGGTATCGCGCATAGTGCTGACTCGGCCTGCCGTGGAGGCGGGGGAGCGTCTGGGCTTCCTTCCCGGTGACCTGGCCGCAAAGATCGATCCGTATCTGAAGCCCCTGTACGACGCCCTGTACGAGATGCTCGAGCCCGACCGTTTCCAGCGCTACGTTGAGCAAGGGACTGTTGAGATCGCGCCTCTGGCGTTCATGCGCGGCAGAACGCTGAACGATTCCTTCATCATTCTGGACGAAGCGCAGAACACGACGCCCGAGCAGATGAAGATGTTTCTTACGCGGCTCGGGTTCGGAAGCAAGGCGGCGGTCACCGGAGACGTCACCCAGGTGGACCTGCCCAGCGGCTCCCGATCGGGGCTAATCGTGATCGAAGAGATCCTGACGGACATCCCGGGCGTCGAATTCATCCACCTCGACGCGCGCGACGTGGTCAGGCACAAGATCGTTCAAGACATCGTCGAGGCCTATCGACTGTATACGGAGGCGGCGAAGGGCTAGTGGACGTCTTCGTCGCCAACGAGCAGGGCTCACCCATCGATGAAGTACGCACGGTTCAGCTCGCTCGCCACACGCTGACCGAAGAAGAGGCGTCAGATGCGACGGAGCTATCGATCCTGTTTGTTACGCGCGACCACATCAGACAACTGAACCACCGCTTCGCCGGCGACGACTACGCCACCGACGTCCTCGCATTCCCGATGCTGGAGGACGGGGAGGATGAGTCCCTTCTCGGAGATGTGGTGGTGTGTCCTGCGATTGCCGAAGAGCATGCCCAAAAGATCGGTCATCCATTGAGCCGCGAGCTGGACACGCTCGTCGTGCACGGGATCCTTCACCTTCTCGGCTACGACCACCAAGGCAAGGAGGACAAGGCGCGCATGGAGCATAGGCAGCGCGAGCTGCTGGACTCCTTCGAGCGCGTGCCTTCCTGATGAGCGACGTCTGGACCGTCGCAGTCGTCATCCTGTTGCTGTTGCTCGGGGCGGTCGCGGCGGTCGCGGAAACCGTGATCGCGCGCATGAGTCGCGTGCGGGCCCACCATCTCCACCAAGAAAGGGAATCCAAGGCGACGGCCGCCCTGGTCAAGATCGTCGAAGGCCCGGCCCCCTTCTTGAACATGTCCCGGTTGCTGATCGTCGCATCACATGTCACGGGTACCGTGCTTGCGACAACGCTTGCCATCCGGCGGCTCCAGGATGTCGGCGAGCTCGTCGCGGCCTTAGCCATGACGCTGCTCGTCTTCGTGCTGGCGGAGGTTGTCCCAAAGACGTTCGCCGTCCAGCGGGTTGATACCGCCGCCCTCGCCCTGGCCCGGCCCGTTCATTTCCTCGGCGTGGTCCTGCAGCCTCTGGGAGCCGCGCTCCTTGGCCTCGCGAATGCGGTCATGGTCCTCCTGCCCGGACGAGGGCTGCCGAAGGGGCCCTTCGTCACGGAGGAAGAGATCCGGCACATGGTCGATGTAGCCGAGGAGGAGGAGGAGATCGAGGAGGAGGAGCGCGAGCTGATCCATTCGATCTTCGAGTTCGGAGACACCGTGGTGCGCGAGGTCATGGTGCCGCGGCCCGACATGGTCGTCATCGAATCCGACGCGAACCTCGATGAGGCGCTGGAGAAGATCCTCGAGGGAGGCTTCTCCCGGATTCCTATCTTCGAGGGTGACACCGACAACATCGTCGGGGTGCTTTACGCGAAGGACGTGATGGCGCGGGTGCGCCAATCCAAAGGCTCTGAGAGGGTATCCAGTATCGGGCGCGCCCCTACCTTCGTTCCCGAGCAGAAGAAGGTCGCCGAGCTGTTAAGGGAGATGCAGGCGCAGCGCGTCCACATGGCGATAGTCGTCGACGAATACGGCGGAACCGCAGGGCTCGTCACGATCGAGGACCTGATCGAGGAGATCGTGGGCGAGATCGTCGACGAGTACGACAAAGAGGAGCCGCTCGTCGAAACGCTCGGCGACGACCGGGTGCGGGTGGACGGCAGGACTCCCATCGACGACGTGAACGAGCTACTCGACTTGAACCTGCCGGACGAGGAGTGGGACACGGTGGGGGGCCTGGTCTTTGGTCTCACCGGACGCGTGCCGTCGCCGGGAGAGTCCGTGCGTTACGACTCGGTGGAGTTCGTGACCGAGCAAGTCATGGGACGGCGTATCCAGAAGGTGCTGATCACGAAGCTCCCCGCGAGCGACGCCTCCGCGGTTGACCGCTAGCCAATCGCCTTCAAAGCCGGGCTTTCGCTCCGGTTTCGTCGCAGTCGTAGGCCGGCCCAACGTCGGCAAGTCCACGCTCGTCAACGCGCTCGTGGGCGGCAAGGTGGCGATCGTGTCCGACAAGCCCCAGACGACGCGGAGCGCGGTGCGCGGCATTTTTACGAGTTCGGAGGCGCAGCTCGTGTTCGTCGATACCCCCGGGTATCACAAACCGCGCACGCTCCTCGGCAAGAGATTGAACGAAGTTGTGCGCACGGCGTGGAGCGATGTCGATCTCGCACTCCTCGTTGTCGATGGGGACGCGGGGATCGGGCGCGGCGACGAGAAGGTGGCCGCCGATCTTCGGTCCATGAAGCGGCCGACGTTCTGCGTCGTGAACAAATTGGACCGCTTGCCCAAGCCGAAGGTGGCGCAAGCGCTGACGGCGGCCGCCGCGCTGGGCGACTTCGAGGAGTACGTCCCGGTGTCGGCCTTGAAGGGCGACGGCGTCGATTTGCTGCGCGAGCTGGTCGTTGCACGGATGCCCGAGGGCCCCATGTACTACCCGCCCGATGCGAACCGCGAGCAACCGCCTCCAATGTTCGTGGCGGAGTTGGTTCGGGAGAAGTTGCTCACCCGTACGCGCGAGGAACTTCCGCATTCGATAGCGGTGGTGACGGAGGAGTTCGCGGAGCGTGACGACGGCCTCTTGGAGATCCAGGCGAACGTCTTCGTCGAACGGGAATCGCAGAAGGGGATCGTGATCGGCAAGGGCGGCCACACCCTCAAGGCAGTCGGAACCGAGGCTCGTGAGGAGATCGAGGCCCTGTTCGGCCGGCACGTTTTCCTCGATCTACGTGTCAAGGTGGAGCCGGACTGGCAGCGCCGTGCTCAATCGCTCGACCGACTGGGCTTCACCCGCGACTAGAGGGATCGCACGTTGTCAGACAGTTGTCAGACACGTCTATCGCACATACTCGCTCGCCC
>DATADF010000288.1:0-5007 GCA_036258695.1 Actinomycetota bacterium | reverse complement strand
AAGGCATGACGCAAATCACTAGAGCTTTGGGCCGAATTCGAGAGCTGCTCCCCCGAGGCAACTCCCTGCCTCCGGATGCGTGGCAGGCCCGGCATCGCGTGCTTGCGGCCCTGATCTTGGCACACGTCCCTGCGATATTCGTCTTTGGAATCCTCCGCGGGTTTGGCTTCAGCCATAGCGCTTTCGAGGCCAGCCTGCTGGTCGTTGCGGGCACCGCCGCTTTTTCCCTGCGACTCAGCCCAACGGTACGGGAGATCACCGCGACTCTAGGCTTGATGGCGTCATCCGCCATCCTGACCCATATGGCAGCGGGCTCCATCGAGATGCATTTCCACTTTTTCGTGGCTCTCGGGTTGATCAGCCTCTATCAGAACTGGCGTTCGTTTTTGCTCGCGCTAGCGTTCGTCGTCCTGCATCACGGAGTCATGGGAGTAATCGAGCCGACCTCCGTATACAACCACGCCGCTGCCTGGAACCATCCGTGGCGATGGGCCGCCCTACATGGAGGGTTCATCCTCGGTGCCTGCGCCGTATCCATTGCCGCGTGGCGATTTACCGAGATGGCTCAGGAAAAACTCGCCTCCGCTACCAATCAACTCGCCGACGCTGCCTCGAAGTTGGAACATCAAGCGTTTCACGACTCACTGACCGGACTGGCTAATCGAGCCCTGTTCTGGGACCGGGTGGAACACGCTCTCAGCAGGTCGGCGAGGGGCTCGGCCGCGGTCGCCGTCCTTTTCATCGACCTCGACGATTTCAAACTCGTGAACGACACGCTCGGGCACGCCGCCGGAGACATCGTGTTGGTCGAGGCCTCTCGCCGCCTAAGCGATTCCCTGCGGCCGTCCGACACGATCGCGCGCCTCGGCGGGGACGAATTCGCCATCCTCCTCGAGGACATCGTCGGTGAGAAATCGGCCGTCGAGGTCGCCCAACGGATCGTGAATGAGATGGAGATGCCGATCGACATCGATGCACGCGAGGTCCTCATCCACGCGAGCGTCGGGATCGCCATGGGCACCGGAGGAATCGATTCTGCACAGGATCTAGCACGGCGCGCCGATCTAGCCATGTACGCGGCGAAGGCTAGGGGCAAGGGTCGGTTCGACCTCTACGAGCCCACGATGCAGGACGCTATGGCGGGAAAACTGGATCTCGCGGCTGCTTTGACCCATGCAATTGAGCGGGGCGAGCTCCAAGTTCACTACCAGCCGATCGTCGACCTGCGGAACGGCCGGATCAGGTCAGTTGAGGCCCTGGTCCGCTGGACCCACCCCGAGAGAGGGACCATCTCGCCCGGAGATTTCATTCCGATAGCCGAAGAGACCGGCCTCATCCGACAGATCGACGACTTTGTGCTCGGGCAAGCTTGTTACACGTTACGGCAATGGCAGACGCGCTTCGGCGACCGCGCTCCGAATGACGTGAAGGTAAACCTCTCAGCGCGCAGCTTGCGGCAACCGGATGTTATGAACCGCGTTGGAGCGGTTCTCGAGCGAGAAGGGCTGCCGCCCCAAGCGCTGACTGTAGAGATCACCGAGAGTGTGCTGGTCGACGGCTCCGAGACTCAGTCGCTGATCGATCTCAAAAATATGGGCGTGCGACTGGCCGTCGATGACTTCGGGACGGGCTATTCGTCTCTAAGTTATCTACGACGCTTTCCCGTCGATATTTTGAAAATCGATCGCGCTTTTGTGGCCCCCCTAAGCGATCCACTGCAAGACGATGCCCTGACGCAGGCCATGGTGAAGATCGGGGACAGCTTGAACCTGCAGGTCGTTGCCGAAGGGGTCGAGACACATGTCCAACTAAGCAAACTGCGCCGCATGGGATGTGTTTATGCACAGGGCTTCCTCTTCTCGCCCCCGCTGCCGGACACCGAGCTCGAGCAACTCTTCGAGCCGTGGCAAATCGACAGTCCGCGGGAGGCCGAGATACGTCACACCCAGGAGCTGGTTGCTGCCGTTTGATGTTTTAGGGAATCCTTCTCGCCGGGTAAGGTGCAACGAACCCCGACAGGAGGAGATAGCCATGATTCTTCGCGCCAAGCCGCTCGTACTCCTAATCGCGATCTTTTCCCTACTCGCCGTAGGCGTCGCCTGTGGCGGCGGCGAAGATGGCGACACCACGGAACCGGCACAGGCTCCGGAGACGACGGCCCCGCCCAGCGGAGAGATCACGGTGCGCGCCGTCGAGTACTCATTCCTCGACGTTCCCACCACGATCGCGGCGGGCGAGACAACCTTCACCTTGGTCAACGAGGGGGCCGAGCCGCACTTCTTCGGGCTCGCGAAGCTGACCGACGATGCACCCCCGGCGACAGAGATCGTGCAGCTGCCGCAGAAGAAAGTCATGAAGTTCTTGGAGAAGGAGCTCGGGGAGACCTCAACGGCCAAGCCGGGACAGACCTCAAAGAAGTCTCTGACCGCGGAGCTCACTCCCGGACGCTACGGCTACGTGTGCTTCGTCTTCTCTCCAAAGGAGAAGGCACCGCACGCGCTACTCGGAATGGTCGGTGAGTTCACCGTCGAATAGCGCCGCAGAATAGCTAGCCCTTGCTCCACTCCATAATGGCGTTTCCGAACATGATCGTGATCCTGCAGTTCTCGCACTGCTTGCGCGAGCCATAGTTCGGAACCTCAACGATCCATAGCCCCTGCCCGCACCGCGGGCAGGGTTCGTTGCTGCGGAACTTCTCTTCTTTGGCAACCACCTCGGCCCGTTGGATTCGCGGTGGCTCACGCCACCGAAGAATGGCTCCGCGCTCGTCGACGCTGATGCAGCAACTGGGGCAATTCCACAATGCCCCGAATTCAGGCAGCTGGGCGGCCCACATAGCTCGGCCGCATTCAGGACATAGCTTGTTCGGAATGTCGGCTGCAATCGGAACCGAACCTCTATTCGGTGATTCGGCTGTGCGCGCGGACCCGGCGCTCGAACTGCGGGGAGCTGAGGAGGTGTTGGCGGCCGCCGCCTTCGTCACCGTTAGTCGCTGCGGGTGGGCCGGCGTGGCCGCATGCTCGCGAAGGTTCCGTCGTCATCGACCTCTTGCTTGCGCCACGTCGCCCCCGGTTGGAACCCCCGCGCCAGGACGAACAAGCCGACCAGGATCAGGACTACGGGGGCCACGTACTGGAACTTGATTTCGATAATGTCTGCCTCGGCCAGGATGAAGACGACTCCCAGCCCGACCAGGACGATGCCCGCCAATACGGTCAAGGTGCTGAACCCTCGTGCTGCCACCCGTCCTCCCTGGCGATCGATGTTCACTACAGGATAGAGGGACTGCGTTTAGATCGCTAGGCCGGCGGCTCGCTCACCATCTGCACGATCATCTGCTGGCCTCCCGTAGCGAGCAGGCGACCATCCGGCGACCACACCGCTGCATAGCCGCCGATCAGCCCCTCCGCAGCAATGGGCGATTCAGTTGACGACAAGAGCCATTCCGACTGTGGTGAGAACTGATGGAAACGAACGGCAAGGTCCATGCTCGGGGCCACAAAAGGCATCGTCCCGCTGTGGGCGAGCGCGGCCGCCGGATAAAGCATCGTGTCGATCAGAATCATGGCGCGGCCCGCTTCGACATAGACGTCATCAAAGGTTGCCTGTGGCCGGAAGCGCTGCCACGAACGCCATAAGGGATGCTGTTTCGGGCGCTCGTCCCAGCGGCCCTGCCATGTGACGGGACGCTGCTCGATGTTGTTCCAGAAGGGAAACGGCGCCTGCTCGCCTGCGTGGATTTCCTCCTGAGATCGCAGCTCGTCTGGTGGCGGTACTTCCGGCATGACGGCGAGGTCATGCTGCACACCTTTCAGCGCGTCATCGACGATCCAGACCAGAGCCTCCATAACGAGCTGGGCGCTTTGCGTGAGAACGACGCGCAGCGAGTGCGTCCGCTTGCTGACCCGCAGGGTCTCCACATTGATCTCGACCTCGCCCGGTTTGGCGGCCTTTAAGTAGTGGCAGTAGAACGCAGCGGGACGCGGCAGAGGACTCTCCGCACCGGCGGCGCGCAGCGCAACCGCCGCAACGTACCCTCCGTTTAGCTCCCAAAAAGACCATTCCGGCGAGAGCTGCGCGCGGTAAGCGCCGTTGCCTCCTGTGACCTCGGTGTCGTGGGCGAGATTGCCCATAGATCAGCTGCGTGCGGTTGTCATCACCAAGATGCGGGAAGCGTATCCCGTGAGCTCGACAGACAAGGAGACAGGAATGGAACAAACCAATGAGGGCCGTCGCGGATCGCGGCCCGGATCCGCACATTCCGAAAGTAGCCAGGATGAGCCGCGGCGCGCACCCGAGGCAGGAGCGCAGTCCCCAGAAGAGGAAGCTCCATCGGCGGACTCGGACGGCGACACGAACGAGAGAGCCGACGCACGAGCTCGTATAGCCGATCCTTCAGGCGAAATTATCGACGAGCGCGAGGCCGACAACTAAGTACCTGTATAAGTAAAGAGCGGCCGCTCGAGTGAACGGCCGCTCTTTTCCTCAGCCCTCCCGCGCCTCGACGCGTCCCGGGCTTAGGAAGACTTAGCTGCGATCGAACGCGTCTTTCGCCGCGTCCTTAATGTTCTCGCCGGCTTGCTTGACGTTGCCTTTTACCTGATCGACCTTGCCCTCAACTTGCATCTGCTCGTTGTCGAGAGCGTCGCCGGCCTTTTCCTTTACCTCGCCGCGCAGCTCTTCGGCTTGGTTCTTTACCTTGTCGATGCCACTCATGCCAAGCCTCCTTTCTTGAGTGCGACCGGTTAGTTACCCGGCAACTCCTGGGGAGAAACGCTTGGGCGCTTTGGACCCTAGGGACGCAAGTTGCGCGATCGCGCCGCCTGACACTCGAATGCTTGGTTGGGCGTCGTCGCCGGCACGATGCGTTTGCTCACTTTTGCGTAATAAGTACCGCGCGGATTCGGTTGATTGGCGACCTGCCACCCGCCGGTGCTCGACGTCGTCGTTCGGCCGACTAGGAGATCCTTCCCGGGACGACGCTTCTTCAAAGTGACGCGTCGATCG
>DATADF010000287.1:0-1731 GCA_036258695.1 Actinomycetota bacterium | reverse complement strand
ACGCGACACATGTTGGGATGTCCCTCCAGCGCGGAGCCGAACGCGCGCAGAGTCTGCAGTTCCTCGACGGGAAAGAAACCTGCCTCCGCGAGGACCGCGTAGAGGCCGGGGGCGCCATGTCCTTTAGACAAGATGAAGCGGTCGCGGCCCGGGTCATGAGGATTCGCGGGGTCGTAACGAAGCACATTGCCGAAATAGAGAACGGTCACGAGCTCCACCATTGATAGAGAGGTCGAGGGGTGGCCCGATGCGGCCTTGGTGGTCGAAGTGACGATGTCTCTGCGGAGCCGGCGCGCGATCGCTTCCAGCTCGGAAGAATCTCTCTTCACTGCGTCGGCCAATGCTCCCTCCGCCTGTCGGACGCGCGTATGTAAACACATCGGTGCGGTGGAGCCGCCCCTCTTAGGATGGGCTGCATGGGAGATGAAGCTCGCGTTTTTCGCGCGCCCAAGGGCACAAACGAGATTCTGCCGCCGCGGTCGTGGCGCTGGGTCGAGCTGACTCGCCTCGCCCTCGACACGTTCAGCCGTGCCGGATACGCGCCGATCGAGACGCCCATCTTCGAACACACCGAGGTTTTCGCCCGCGGTGTGGGCGAGGCCTCCGAGGTCGTCACCAAGCAGATGTACACGTTTGCGGACAAGGGGGGCCGGTCGCTGACGCTGCGGCCGGAGGGGACCGCGCCGACAATCCGGGCCATCCTGGAGCACGGCCTCCACCGGGGCGCGCTGCCCATCAAGCTGTCGTACGCGGGGCCTTTCTTCCGGCAGGAGCGTCCGCAGAAAGGCCGCTTCCGGCAGTTCTTCCAGGTCGGCATCGAGGCAGTCGGTTCGGACAGCGCGCTGGTGGATGCTGAAGTGATCGAGGTCGGGTCTCGCTTCCTTGAGGCGGCCGGGGCCCGCTCGCGGCTGTTGTTGAACTCGATCGGTCACCCCGATCTCAACTGCCGTGACGGCTACATCGTCACCTTGCGTGAGTACCTCACCGCTCGGCGAGACGCGCTGGCCGAGGAGGACCGCGACCGTGTGGACGGCAACCCTCTACGCACCTTCGATTCCAAGGAAGAGAAAACAATCGGCGTAATGCGGGACGCCCCCGTGATCACCGAGCACTTGTGCGACGCGTGCCGCAAGCATTTCGACGACGTGCAGGCCCTGCTTCGGGAGCTCGGCATCGAGTTCACGTTGGAGCCGCGCTTGGTGCGCGGTCTCGACTACTACACACGCACCGCGTTTGAATACATCGCCGAAGGACTCGGCGCGCAGAACGCCGTCGGCGGCGGAGGTCGCTACGACGGGCTCTCGGAGGCGCTCGGTGGGCCGCCCCTGCCCGCCATCGGATTCGCGTTGGGGCTTGATCGCATCGCGCTTGCTTCGGGTAATGCCGATGAGGCGGCGCCGCTCGATTGCTACGTGGTGGCGATGGGGGAGCGCGCCGCGACCGAGGCTCTGAGGCTCACCACGGAGCTTCGACGTGCTGGTCTCGGCGCCGATCTCGATCTCGTACAGCGTTCGCTAAAGGGTCAGATGAAGGACGCGGCTCGTTCGGGCGCGCGCTGGGCCGTGATCCTCGGAGACCAAGAGATCGAGCGCGGCGAGGCGACCCTCAAGCAGCTCCATAGTGGGGAGCAGGAGTCCGTTGCGCTCGCGGATGTGCTCGAGCGAGTGCGGCAATGATGCGCACGCATCGCTGCGGCGATCTAAGCGCGGGCGACGAAGGCCATGACGCGAC
>DATADF010000286.1:0-2581 GCA_036258695.1 Actinomycetota bacterium | reverse complement strand
CCGGCTGGAGATGCATGGGGGCGGAGGTGGTGGCTGCTCGCCCGCTTGCTGGTTCGTGAACTTGCGGGAGTCGCAAGGCGAAGTCATCCGGATGGGAGGAACGCTGACTTCGCGCAACCCCAACGGACGCGTCTTGTACATACATGGTGGCAGCGGATGCGGAGAGTGATTCCGGCTATTCCTCGGTTTCGCGGCGGGCGGAGGCGAGGCGATGCGCGCGTAGCGCCAGTTGCAACTTCAGCTTCTCCTCGGGATCGCGCAGCGACCACGCGGTCAGCTTCTCCACTTGTTTCAAGCGATAGCTGACGGTGTGCGGGTGCGCGAAGAGCAGCTCGCCGGCCATCTTGACGCTGCCGTCGGCCTGGAAGTACGCCTCGAGCGTCTTTATCAGATCGCCCTTACGTCGTTCGTCGTACTCGATGACCGGGCCGAGCGATTGCTGGACAAAGCGCTCTAGCAGCCCGGGCTCCACGCGCAGGAAGTGGTACAGCACCAACTCGTCGAAGCGAAAGATCGGGCCCGGTAGATCGAGGGCGAGACCGATCTCGTGGGCCTCACGCGCCTCGAGATAAGCGCGCCGCACTCCCTCCAGACCGGGCTCCGGCCCCCCCAGCCCGAACCGCCAGCCACCACCCAACTCGGCAACCAACTTCTCGGGCAGCGTGAACATGTCGGCGAAGGGGTCCACAGGCAGCAACGCGATTGTGTACTCGCTCTTCTGCAAGACGATCGGCTCCGCGGCCAGCTCCACGGTGCGCGCCGCAGCGGTGGACACAGACGCCTCCTTCGAAGCGTCCGACTCGGGGCCCACTCCCACAAGAGCGAGATAGCTAAGGGACAGGTCATAACCGAAGGAGTGGGCGCGCCTCAAGATGTCCTCGGGCGACGCCTCTGTTCCGTAAAGAAGATCGGCAAGGAACTCGCGTCGTGCCCCCTCTTGCTCACGAACAATGGCCCGCTGCGCTCGGGAGTACGCCTGCGCAACGGCCGTCGAGATCTGGTCGGTGTAACGCATGACCGAACGAGCCAGCTCGATGGTCGCCTCGAGCGCATTGCTGGGGGCCTCTCTACATTCCTGGGCCAGCACCTCCCAGCACACCCGGGAAACCGTTCGGTATGCGTGGAGAACGTCGTCGAGCGGGATTGCCGCCTCGGCCCTGCGGGCCCCCACTCGCTCGATCATCTCGAGCTCGTCCCTTCGAATCTCGCGGCCCTGCGTGAGAACGAGGGCAAGGGTCTCGACGTTTGAGCGAACGGCTTGCCTGACTTCGTCCATCAACGGGTCGCCGGAGCGGGCATAGGAGGGAACGTTCTCCCAGATGGCTTCCGATGCCAGATCGACGACCTCGTCCAACCGGGACAGAAACGAGTCGACGATCGGTCGGAGAACCGTGGTGTCTGCGGTCAGAGCGGCGACACCACCTTCTGCAGAACACGGCCGAGTGCGTCGCTGGCTTCGGCTATCAGCGCCTCCGAGATCTGGGACTCGTCTGCCGCGTCGCGGGGATCGAGCGCGGCAACCAAAGCCGAATCGCCGGTCTCGCGCACGACGAAATTGCACGGCAGATGGACGGCCATCTGCAAGTCGGGCTCCAGCTGCCGATGCGCGATCGCGGAGTTGTACACCCCCATGATCAGGTACTGACGCTCCGGCCCACTCTCGGGTCCCAGCAAGCCCCCGACATTCATCTCGGTCAGAATAGAAAAGCCCTCGCTTCGCAGAGCCATGCGCGTGCGGATCACGGCTTCGTCATAACCCTCTTCGACTTCGACGCTGTAGCCGTAGTCTGTCATCTGCACCGGCCCCCCTGCGGCAAATGCACGGCGCACTGCAGCCAGAATCCTCTACGGTACCTCGATGCCCCTGATCGCGGTCCCGAACGTGTCCGAGGGTCGTGATCACCAGCGAATAGACCATTTCACCAGCGTGCTGTCGGCTGCGGGGGTCGACGTGCTCGACGTCCACACAGATGCGGTACATCACCGGACCGTTTTCACGATTACCGGTTCGGATGATGGGTTAAGCGGTGCCGCAGTCGGCTTAGCGGCCGCCTGTAAGGAATCGATCGACTTGCGGAGCCATGACGGCAGGCACCCCAGGCTCGGAGGTCTCGATGTGTGGCCCTTCGTACCGCACCAAGCGCCGCTGGATGATGCCGTGGTCGCGGCGCACGCAACGGGGAAACGGATCGCCGACGAGTTGAACTTGCCCGTGTACTTCTATGGGGCCGCTGCGCGACGTGCCGAGTTCCGCGAGCTATCCGATCTCCGGAGGGGTGGTCTCGACACCCTCATTGAGCGAGCGAGCACCGACCTACCTCCAGATGAAGGACCGACCCAAATAGACCCACGCCACGGAGTTGTCTGCCTCGGAGCACGCGATGTGTTGATTGCATTCAACGTGTGGCTCGATGGACCAGTCGAGAGGGCCGAAGAGATCGCAGCCGGCATTCGAGAACGGCGAGGTGGGCTTGCCGGAGTGCGCGCCTTGGGCATTGAGCTGGACTCCCATCGCTCTCAGGTATCGATGAACCTGACCGATCCAGAACGAGGCGGGATAGAGGACGCCTTTACTGCAATT
>DATADF010000285.1:0-3697 GCA_036258695.1 Actinomycetota bacterium | reverse complement strand
CGGCTAATACCTCGAAGGTCTCTACGGGGCCCCGTCTCGGCCGGGCCGGGCCGGTAGGTTCGGGCTCGGGTTCGGGTGCTGGAGTTACTACGGGAGGAGCCGGGACGAGGATGTCCTCCTCCCGTAGTGACTCCAGCACCTGAACCCGAGCCCGAACCTACCGGCCCGGCCCGGCCGAGACGGGGCCCCGTAGAGACCTTCGAGGTATTCGCCGCCAAGGATCCCTTCGAGCCGCTGATCGACCCCGACGCAGCAGCGGGCGGGGCTGCGGCTCCGGCCGGAGAGGCCGCGGGCGAGGAGCCCATTGATGGTGGCGGCAATGGCGGCAACGGTACCGACGCCGGTCCCGGAGGGGGCGGCGGAGGAGGCGAGGAGATCGGCGGACGACGCGTCCGGCTGGTGGACGTATTCACCGAGAACGGTCAGCGTCGGGCTCAGATCCAAGTCGATGCCACGGTCTATACGGTCGATGTCGGCGAGACCTTCGCGGATAACTTCCAGCTTCTGTCCACGTCGGGGGAATGTGCCACTCTGCTCTTCGGCGACGACCAATTCACTCTTTGCGAGGGCGAAGAGATCCTTAAGTAGTAAGTCTCGCCGTCCGCTTTCTCCGGTGCGAGGATTGGTGAATGGGACGGCTGAGGTATCTCACCGCAGGCGAATCACACGGTCCTGGTCTCGTCGCGATCCTTGAGGGGCTGCCTGCCGGCTTAGTGGTGTCGCCTAAGACCATTGCGGATGAGCTCGCCCGCCGGCGCCTCGGCCATGGGCGTGGGCCGCGTATGAAAATCGAGGCCGACGAGCTCGAGATCATTGCCGGCGTGCGTGGCGGAGTGACGCTGGGCAGTCCGATCGCTCTACTGATCCGAAACAGCGAATGGTCGAAGTGGGCCCACGTGATGCCCATCGAGGGGACTCCAGGCGGGCGGGAACTTACCCGACCGCGCCCGGGTCACGCCGACCTTCCGGGAATGCTGAAATACGGCTTCGACGACGCCCGTAACGTCCTCGAGCGAGCGAGCGCTCGTGAGACCGCGGCCCGCACCGCTATGGGGAGTATCGCCAAGTCACTATTGAGCCGTCTCGACATGCATGTCTTGAGTCACACGGTTTCAATTGGGGACGTGGACGCGTCTTCGCAAGGCTTCGTCGCACCGGGTCGGATTGAGGACCTCGAGACCGTGGATGCTTCGCCGGTGCGCTGTTTTCATGAGTCGGCGAGCGAGAGAATGGGGGCGGCCATCGACGCGGCGGCAGCCGCGGGTGAGTCGCTCGGGGGGGTCATCGAGATTCTGGCCTTGGGGGTCCCTCCCGGGCTGGGCTCGCACGTCCACTGGGATCGGAAACTCGACGGACGACTGGCGGGAGCCTTGATGGCCGTTCCCGCGATCAAGGGTGTCGAGATCGGTGACGGTTTTGCGGGAGCGTCGAAGCGCGGCTCCCAGGCGCACGACGAGATCGAGCCGGATCTCTCGCGTGCGACGTCGCGGGCAGGGGGGACAGAGGGCGGCATGACGACGGGGGGCGAGTTGAGGCTCCGCGTAGCCATGAAGCCGCTCTCGACCCTGAAGAAGCGTCTTCGTAGCGTCGACCTCGCAACGGGCGAGCCCTCCGAAGCTTTCCAGGAGCGTACCGACGTCTGCGCCGTGCCGGCGGCCGGGGTCGTCTGCGAGGCCGTCGTCGCGTTGGTCCTGGCGGATGCCGTCCTCGAGCAATTCGGTGGCGACACGATCGATGATTTGGAGGCCGTGTATCACCGATACACGGACCGCATTCGCAGACGGGGTTTCGGATGATCCTGCTGATCGGGTTCATGGGAGCAGGAAAGACCAGCGTGGGGCGGGCTCTGGCCGCGGCCCTCGGAGTTCCCCTCGTCGACGTGGACGAAGCTGTCGAAGGCCGAGCCGGAATGTCCGTGGCCGACATCTTCGGGACCTCTGGAGAGCCCGCGTTCCGAGAGCTTGAACGTCAGCTCATCGACGAGGTCTTAGACGGAGAGGACGTAGTGCTGGCGCTCGGAGGCGGATCGCTAGACGACCCGGTGACCCGAGCAAAGGCGGAGTGGCACACGATCGTTCATCTTGATGTCTCCTTCGCCGAGGCTTTGCGGAGGGTCGGGAGCGCCGTCGACCGTCCGATGCTCGCCCGAACCGATCCCCGCGCGTTGTACGACCAACGCAACCAGCGCTATCGGGAGGCCGCGGACCTAACCGTTTCGACCAACGGGCGGACTCCGGATGAAGTTGCCGGAGAGATCCTCCAGCGACTGGGTCTCGTGCCCAAGGGTGGCCCGACGCGGATCGCAGTGACCACCCGCACTCGCATCTACGACGTCGTGATCGGGTCGGGGCTTCTCCCGAACTTACAGGAGTATTTGCCGCCCCTGCCTGAGGCCGAGAAAGCGTTTGTGATAACTCATCCGGATTTGCGCCCGCTCGGGGAAGCGGCCGCGACTGCGCTCCGCCGACGACAACTCGAAGCCCAGGTTTTCGAGATACCTCCCGGCGAGGAGTCCAAATCAGTCGGCACCGCGGGCGGGCTGTACCGACGCCTCAGTGAGAACGAGGCCCATCGACACGACCTTCTGGTCACCGTAGGGGGCGGCGTGTTAACGGATCTCGTGGGATACGTGGCATCCACTTACGCGCGCGGCATGCCCGTGGTGCACGTTCCCACCACACTGCTGGGACAGGTGGACGCGGCTATCGGCGGAAAGACAGCGTTGAACCTGGAGGCCGGAAAGAACCTGGTCGGTACGTTCTATCAGCCGCTGGCCGTCGTATGCGATCTCGACCCCCTGGCAACGTTGCCCATAGAGGAGCTACGCAGCGGCTTGGCCGAGATTGCGAAATATGGGTTCATCGCCTCGCCCGACATCTTGGAGTTTGTTCTCGCGCGTCACGAGCAAATCTTCAATCTGGAAGGCCAAGTCTTGAAGGAGTTGATCTCCCGCTGTGTGGCGATAAAGGCACATGTTGTCCAGATCGATGAGCGCGATGAGGGTCCCAGGGGCCAGCTGAACTATGGCCATACGTTCGGACACGCCTTCGAGCACATGGGCGTCGCGCCGCGTCACGGAGATGCCATTTCATTGGGAATGATGGCGGCGGCCTATCTCGCGAACGGGATGAAACGGATTCCCGATGATGTGGTGCATCTCCATCGACGCGTTCTCCAGGCCCTCGGACTTCCGGTGAACGCCGCGGTCGATTACGACGAGCTCGAATGGAATTGGAGGCTGGACAAGAAGTACCGTCGTGGAGTGCGCTTTGTTCTCTTGAAACGAATCGGTGAAGCAGAGGTAGGCGTGCCCGCAGCACCGGAAGAGATCAAGCTCGCTCTTGAGAGGCTAGCGCTGTGAGGGTCCTGGTGATCCACGGCCCCAATCTGAACCGCCTCGGTTCCAGAGAGCTATCGGTCTACGGCACGGAAACGCTGGATGAACTCAACTCAGCCATAGAAAAGGAAGCTGCAGACTTAGGTATCGACGTCTCGATTCATCAGACCGCGCGCGAGGGCGAGATCATCGAGTTGTTGCACGATGGCGTCGACGAGGTTGCGGGGGCGGTCCTGAATCCCGCGGCCTACGCGCACACAAGCCGCGCGATCGCAGACGCCATCAGGAGCGTTCCTTACCCCGTAATTGAGGTGCACATCTCGAATATCCACGCTCGGGAGGAGTGGCGGAGGATCTCGG
>DATADF010000284.1:0-7242 GCA_036258695.1 Actinomycetota bacterium | reverse complement strand
CCTCGGCGAGCGATTCATCCAGAACGAGAGCTCCTACTTTGGTTACCTGGGCTTCCCGCTGTATCAGGAGCCGTGGAACAAGCTCGAGCTGCGCCAAGCGATCTCGATGGCGATCGATCGCGAGGCGATCACGCGCGCGATCTTCCTGGGCGCCTATACGCCCGCGGGATCCATCATTTCGCCGGTCGTTCCGGGATTCCGGGAGGGGGTCTGCGGCGAGATCTGCGAGTTCGATCCCGAGAGGGCCAAAGAACTGTGGGAGGCGAACGACGGCCCGGACGAGATCACGCTGTGGTTCAACAACGATGGGGGTCACGAGGAGTGGATGGAGGCCCTTGGCAACCAGCTCCGCAAGAACCTCGGCGTCGACTACAAGTTCGAGAGCCTGGCCTTCGAGGAGTACTTGACGCTCCAGGACAACCACGAGCTGACCGGTCCCTACCGCGCCGCGTGGGTGTTCGACTACCCGAGCCCGCAGAACTACCTCGAGCCGATCTTCTCGAGCGGTGGGTCATCGCAGGAGTTCGGCTACGAGGATCTTCCGGGGTCGAAGATCGCGGACGACTTCATCGCGCAGGGCAACGCGGCCGACACGCTAGATGAGGCGATCGAGTTCTATCACCAGGCCGAGGACCAGATCCTCGAAGATCTGCCGGCGACTCCGCTGTGGTTCGGCGTGAACAACTCGGGCTACGGAACGAACGTCAGCAACGTCATCGTCGATGTCTTCAGCTTCGTGCGCGTTGCCGAGGTGGTTGTAAACAGCTAGTAATTAGAGGTTGAGCTAGCATCGAGGGGGCGGTCGAAGGTGGCCGCTCCCTCTTTTTTTTTCTTAGAGGAGGAGCCGGGTGGGCCGATACCTGATCAGACGGCTGTTGGAGCTCATCCCCGTCTTCTTTGGTGCCACCTTTCTGATCTTCGCCATGGTGTTTGCCCTACCGGGCGACCCCATTCGCGCGTTGGCGGGTGAGAAGCCCCTATCCGAGGCCGTCCAGCGCGAGTTTCGAGAGGAGTACAACCTCGATGATCCTCTGATGGTGCAGTACGGCAAGTACATCGGGGGCTTGGCTCAGGGAGACTTCGGCAAGACATTCAATGGTGAGGAAGTCCTCACGATCATGAAAGAGAAGTTCCCCGTTACCGCCCGTCTGGCGATGATCGCGTTCATCTTCGAGGCGATCCTCGGGGTCTTCGCCGGAATCCTGGCGGGCCTACGACGAGGTTCCTTCATGGACAACCTCGTGCTCGTATCCACGATCACGGTCGTATCCGTTCCGATATTTGTCCTGGGCTTCATGGCCCAACTCCTCATAGGAGTGAAATGGGGGCTCCTCCCGATCGCCGGACTACGGCATGGCTGGCTCAGCTATGCGATGCCCGGAATGGTTCTCGGCTCGATCTCACTCTGTTACATCGCTCGGCTGTTGCGTACGTCACTGGGAGAGAACCTGCGCGCCGATTACGTCAAGACCGCCGTCGCCAAGGGTCTTTCCAAGATGCGTGTCGTGGGCCGTCACACCCTGCGCAACTCTCTGATCCCCGTGGTGACCTTCCTCGCCATCGATCTCGGCACGCTCATGGCCGGTGCGATCGTGACCGAGGGCATCTTCAACATCCCGGGCATCGGGCGCGAGGTCTTCCTCGCAGTACGCGCCCAGAACGGTCCCCTGATCGTCGGCATCGTGACGGCCGGAGTCCTGATCTACATGTTCGCCAACCTGATTGTCGATCTCCTCTATGCGGTCCTCGACCCGCGGATTCGGTATGAGTAAGCGAGCGCGACGCGCCCGAGAGGCCACCGCCCCCACGCCGCTACCGAATGAAGACGCGCTCCGCGAAGGCGTGGAGCTTGCGGGAGTCGAAGCGCCCCAACCCGAGTCGATCACCGTCGGGCCGACGCTTGGAGGGACCGACCCCGGCGGGGCCGGAGCCCAGGTCACGGCGACCGCCGGCGATGCCCCGCTGCGCCAGGCGAGTTTGTGGGGCGATGCCTGGCGTCAGTTGCGCCGCAACCCACTGTTCATAATCCCCGCGCTCTTGCTGGTCCTCTTTACGCTCATGGCGTTTTGGCCGAGCCTGTTCGCCAATGGAGATCCACGAGACTGTGATCTCTCGAACTCGATTCTGCCTCCGAGCCGGGAACATCTATTCGGGTTCGACGTCCAAGGTTGCGACTACTACACGCGAGTGATCTATGGCACGCATGTCTCGCTCACCATCGGTCTGATAACCGTCTTGTTTGCCTCGACTATCGCGATCACGCTGGGCTCGATCTCCGGCTTCTACGGCGGCAAGATCGATGCCGTGATCGCTCGGATCGCCGATATCTGGTTCGCGATCCCCATCACGCTTGGCGCCATCATCATCCTGAACTTCCTGGGGACCCGTGGGCTGTTTCAGGTCAGCCTGGCCTTGATGATTCTGATCTGGCCGACGATGATGCGGCTCATGCGCTCGTCCGTGCTAAGTGTGAAGGAGATGGACTACGTGGCGGCCGCCCGTGCCTTAGGAGCGAGCGACTTCCGCATCCTGCGCACGCACATCCTTCCCAATGGGATCGCCCCCGTGATCGTGTACGCCACTATTACGGTCGGTATCGTCATCGCCGTTGAAGCGACGCTGTCCTTCTTGGGGGTCGGATTGCAATTACCTTCTATCTCGTGGGGCCTCATGATCAGCGGTGCGCAGGCGCGGATCCTTGCCAGTCCGCACCTGCTGTTTTTTCCGGCCGTCTTCCTTGTGGTCCTGGTCTTCACATTCATCCTCTTGGGGGACGCGCTGCGGGACGCCCTCGACCCTCGACTGCACTGAGTTGGGTGACTAGGTGGCGCTGAAGGAGGTTCCTGCGCGCCCGGCGGAGGCCTCGGCGCGAGAGCCTCACCGTGGCCGGTTGCTGGAGGTCGAGAACCTCACAGTCGAGTTCCGAACTCCTTACGGAGTGGTGAATGCGGTAAATGGGATCTCCTACACCTTGGACGCCGGGGAGACCCTCGCCATCCTGGGGGAGTCCGGGTCCGGCAAGAGCGTCAGCGCGCAGGCGGTAATGGGGCTCATCGAATCGCCTCCGGGTTTCATCACCCAAGGGGCGATTCGCTTCCGCGGGGTGGATCTGCTGACGATCGAGGAATCGGAACGACGCTCGGTCCGCGGTCAGAAGATCGCGATGATCTTCCAGGACGCGCTCACTTCGCTCAACCCGGTATTCAGCGTCGGCTATCAGATCGCAGAGATGTTCATGGTCCACCGCGACATGCCGAAGAGGGACGCCAAGAAGAAGGCCGTTGAGTTGATGGAAAGAGTGGGAATCCCCTCCGCTGCCGAAAGGGTGAACGACTACCCGCATCAGTTCTCCGGCGGTATGCGCCAGCGCGTGATGATCGCCATGGCGCTGTCGTTGGACCCCGACATCCTGATCGCGGACGAGCCCACTACAGCCCTCGATGTCACGGTACAGGCGCAGATCATGGAGCTCCTCGACGCGCTCCAGTCCGAGACGGGGATGGGCCTGATCTTGATCACCCACGACCTCGGCGTCGTCGCCGACGTGGCGGATCGAGTCATCGTGATGTACGCGGGGAAGATCGTCGAGACCGGCTCGGTCTACGACGTCTATGCGAATCCGGCTCATCCCTACGCCGAGGGGCTGATGCAGTCGATTCCTCGCCTGGATCAAAAGGGCGTGGAACTGAATCCGATCAAGGGATCGCCGCCCAACCTCATGCGAATTCCTTCGGGGTGCCCATTCCATCCCCGGTGTCCCTACCGTCAGGATGTGTGCGTGACGGACGAGCCACCGCTATACGAGGTATCCGCGGATCGGCGCAGCGCGTGTCACTTCTGGCAGGACGTCCTCGCCGGCAAGGCGCGGCGGGCATGACGGCAACCGCGTTGAACAAGGAGCCCATCCTCCGAGTCGAGGGCTTGGTTAAACACTTTCCGTTGACGCGCGGAATCGTTTTCAAGAAGCAGGTTGGCGCCGTGCGCGCGGTCGACGGGGTCGACTTCGACCTTTATCCCGGCGAGACGCTTGGCCTTGTCGGAGAGTCGGGCTGTGGGAAGTCGACGACCGCCCGCCTGTTGCTGCGTCTCGAGCAGGCGACCGGCGGTCATGCCTATTACAAAGGCCAAGACATCTTCCAGATGAACAAGCGCGAACTGCGGGAGCTACGACGCAACATCCAGATCGTTTTCCAGGACCCATACGCGTCTCTGAACCCCCGTATGACCGTTGGCGACATCATTTCCGAGCCGTGGGAGATCCACCGCGGAGTCGTCCCCAAGGGGCAACGCGATGCCAAAGTGCAGGAGCTGCTGGAGGTGGTTGGGCTCCATCCCGATCACAAGAACCGCTATCCCCATCAGTTCTCGGGGGGACAGCGCCAGCGGGTAGGCGTTGCGCGCGCGCTTGCTCTAAATCCCGAGATCATCCTGTTGGACGAGCCCGTTTCGGCGCTCGATGTATCCGTGCAGGCTCAGGTGGTCAACCTCCTGGAGCGTCTCCAAAACGAGTTCTCCCTCTCGTTCATCTTCATCGCGCACGACTTGTCTGTCGTCAGGCACATCTCCGATCGCGTGGCGGTCATGTATCTCGGAAAGATCGTCGAGATGGGTACTCATGCCGACGTCTACGAACGTCCATCCCACCCCTATACGCAGGCCTTGCTCTCAGCAGTCCCGGTTCCCGATCCGACGAAGCGGGGACGAGGAGCGCGGATCGTGCTCACGGGCGACGTCCCCAGTCCCGCGAATCCGCCGTCCGGTTGTCGTTTCCGCACGCGTTGTTGGAAAGCACAGGACATCTGTGCGGAGGAGGTCCCGGCCCTGATCGACCGCGGGCAGGGGCATCCCAGCGCGTGTCACTTCGCCGAAGTAAAGGAAGTAGTCGCGTGAGCGGGGCGGGTCGCCTCCGGCGGTCCGCCCGGCCGGCCTTCTCCAGCAAACTCGTTGCCGTTGCGGCCGCAGTCCTGCTCGGACTACCAGGTTGCCAGACGCAGGAGCCGGCTCCTCGCGCCGAGCCGCTGCCGCCGGGGGGCGTCTTGCGCGTCATCACTTCGGGCAACATCGACTCACTCGATCCGGGCCGGATGTATTACGCGCCCTCTTGGTTTTTGGCGCGCGGCCTCTACCGAACCCTCGTCACGTATCCGGCTGCGGCGGACCTAGCGGAGCAGAACGTCCTGGTGCCCGACCTCGCCGTGGACACTGGCCAGCGCAACGAAGACGCGACGAGATGGGTCTTCAAGATCAGGCGTGGCATCAAGTTCGGACCGAAGATCGGTGGCGAACACGTCGCGGGTGTCACAGGAAGTGAGATCACTTGCCCCGACTTCAAGTACGCCATCGAGCGCCTTTTCTTGGAGTCCGTTCAAAGTGGCTATTCGTTCATGTACGAGATCTTGGAGGGGGCCGAGGTCTACCGTGCTGGCGCTGCCGACGAGATCAGCGGAATCCAGTGTCCCGATCCAAAGACCATCGTTTACGAGCTGACCGAGCCGGCCGGGGATTGGCCCTACCGTCTCGCCATGCCGGGTGCGGGACCCATCGCCCGCAAGGCAGCGGCTCGCTACGACCGTTCGAAGGAAAGATCAGAATACGAAGACCACGCCGTCGCGACCGGTCCCTACTACATGCTGCGTTTGGACGAAGGTCGTTTGATGCGGCTGGCGCGAAACGAGTTCTGGGATCGCGAGACCGATGAGGTTCGCGCCGCGAATGTCGAAGGGGTCTTCTGGCGAATCGGCTTCCAAACCGAAGTGGCCGTCCAAAAAGTCTTGGACGGTGAGTTCGATCTCACCGTGGACTCCGAGCCGACCGGACCGCAGCTCGCCGCGTTGCTGCGCGACCGAAAGCTGCGTCGGCGCGTGCTGTCCGAGCCGCAGCTATGCACGCGCTACATCTTCCTGAATACGACCGAGGAACCGTTCGATGACGTGATGGTTCGGCGTGCGGTCAATTTCGCCATCGATCGCAACAATCTGAAGAGGATTCTCGGTGGGTCAATGACGGGCGAGGTCGCCGCGAGCTTGGCTCCCCCGGGACTGGGGGGCCATCTGCCGCCCGGCGAGTACAACCCATTTCGCACTCCGCAGATGGCTGGTGATTTGGAGAAGGCCAAGCGACTGATGGCGCGCGCCGGGTACCCGAACGGATACGACGGCGAGATCCTGATGGTCGGAGCTACGGATGCGCCGCACGATCGTTTCTTTGAGTCGGTGGCCGCCGACCTGGAGCAGCTCGGCTTTACAAATATCAAACCGAAACTGCCGCCGTTTCCCAACCACCTATTGAAGTTCTATCGGGTGCCGTCCAGCAACACCGACGTAGGGGTATCCGGAGGGTGGTGCAAGGACTACAACGATGCGTTCACGTTCTTCGACCCGACGTTTCACGGTGACAACATTCGCGAGTCGGCCAATCTGAACGAAGCGGAGATCGACGATCCGGTACTGAACGAACTGATCGACCGTGCGTCGCGCACACCGCTGGGCCCGGAGCGCACGGAACTCTGGGAGGAAGTCAATCGCCGCGCTACCGAGAGCGGCGCGTGGGTGCCATGGTCGTGGGACAGGACGACGATCGTGTTCTCCGAACGCGTCGTGAATCCCATCTACAACGCGTTCTTCAGTCACATCGACTGGGTGGCTTTAGAGCTACCCAAGTAGTGGGGACCGCCAGCCTCGGCGGCCAACTCCTCAGCACGCCCGCTCGCGTCGCTCCCCCAGGTCAGGAGGGCTCCGCTAGGAGCGTTGTCCCTCTCATTGGTCGCTACTCGGACTGGGCGTCCACCCGCCCACCCGAAAAGCGTTCATTCAGCCGTGTTCGGAGGGCCGCTCTCCGCTCGTCGCTAGATAACTTCGCGCAAGCGCTGTGGCGCGGTCGTAGACCACGCGGAGGGGGAGGCCGGTGGCGCGAGCGACCTTGACAGCGTCTTCGTACTCGGGTGCAGCGCTAACGATGTCCCCGGCCCGCCGCCCCACCTTGACTCGAAGGGGGTGGCCATCGATTTCAACTTCGATCCACTCGCGCGCCAACGCGATCTTGTCCGCATCGTACACGCGGACCCCCAGAGTCGACGTTTCGCGAAAGAAGACTTCGGCGACCCGGTCGTGATCCTCTGGGCGGATCAGCGCGCTGAGTGTGAAGGCAGGACGTCCTTTCTTCATCAGGATCGGCGTGACCCATGCGTCCTGGGCTCCGGCGACGATCAGCTGCTCGACCGCGTAAGGCAGCACTTCGGGATTG
>DATADF010000283.1:0-3600 GCA_036258695.1 Actinomycetota bacterium | reverse complement strand
ACCCTAACGTCGCGATGAGGCTCACCCTTCCTCTCGGGGCGGCCTCAGAGGTGCAGCTCGGAGCCGCCGACTAAGCCACCGGCTCGAGGCGCTCCAGGCCCGCGTAGGGACGCAGTGCCTCGGGGATCGTCACACTGCCGTCCGCCTGCTGATGGTTCTCTAGCAGTGCCACGATCATGCGACCGACCGCGCACGCGGTTCCGTTCAACGTATGCACCAATTGCGTGGTGGCGTCATCCCGAAAGCGGATCTGTAAGCGGCGAGCTTGGTAATCCGTCGCGTTGGTTGCCGAAGTCAGCTCGAGGTATCGGTTGCCTCCCGGAAGCCAGGCCTCATTGTCGACCTTCTTGGCCGCGGCCGAACCCAGGTCACCGGCGCACATCACTACGACCCGATAAGGGATCTCCAGTCGCTGCAGAAGCGTCTCCTGATTCGCGCGGATTGTCGCAAACTCATCCCACGAATCGTCTGGACGCGTGAACGAGAATTGCTCGACCTTGTCGAATTGATGCACGCGGATAAGGCCCTTCGTCTCTTTGCCGTAGCTTCCCGCCTCCCGGCGAAAACAGGACGAGAACGCCGCATAGCGCAGAGGCAGCTTGGATGCGGCAACGATCTCATCGGAATACATCGCGGCGACGGGTACCTCGGACGTGCCCACGAGATAGAGCTCGTCTCTTTGATCGGCATAGAACTCGTGCTCCTCTGCAGGAAAGAAGCCCGTCCCGTACATCGCGTGCCGGCGCACCAGAACGGGAGGGATGATCGGCTCAAACCCGCGCTGCTGCAGCAGATCCATTGCTAGACGAACCAGGGCAAACTCAAGAATCACCCCGGGGCCGGTCAGGTACACGAAGCGACTTCCGGATGTCTTGACACCGCGCTCGGAGTCGAACACTCCCAACCTCTCCGCAAGCGCGACGTGATCCAGCGGTTCGAAATCGAACTCTCGTTTCTCGCCCACCTCGCGCTCGACTACGTTTTCGGCCTCGCTGAGCCCGGCCGGCACCGACTCGTGCGGGAGGTTCGGCAGGTATGCAGCCGCCTCGGCGAGCGCAGTCGACACCTGGTCCAGTTGGGGTTCGAGCTCCTTCAGCCGCTCGGACAACTCTTTCGCCGCCGCGATGGCCGCGGATCGCTCCTCCGCAGTTGCCGTTCCTATTGCTTTAGAGGCGCGGTTCTGCTCGGCCCGAAGGTCCTCAACCTGCCGGAGCAAGCCGCGATGGCGCTCATCGAGGGCGATCACGCGCTCGAGGTCCTCGACTCCTCCCCGGCGCTCATAGGCCTCTCGAACCGCATCGGGTTGATCGCGGAGCAGCCGAAGGTCGATCACTTCGTACTCATGTCACTCGCGCGGGCTAGATGACGGCGCTCGGTCAGTCCGATACCAAAGCGCGCTCATGACTCCGGTCGCTACCCGAGACGGCGCCGGCAATCGCTTGCCGCTCCTCCTCCGAGAGGTTGTGCTCGGAACTCAACGCCTTGATCGGCTTCGCGTACGTGCGGGTCTCCGTGCGCCCGTTGATCGAGGTGATGATCACTCCGTCGCCGTGGTCGTCCAGCAAGGCAGCCGAGAAAGACAGCCGCCCTCCCATGTCCTCAAACGCGTCGTAACGCACGAGGCCGAATTTCTGAATGGCGAAACGTCCCCGTGCTTCCGCTTGACTCTGCGCGGCAACCACCTCATCGACGCGGCGGTCGACCGCGTCGAGCAACCCGGCCGAGCGACTAAGGGCTGCCAGGACGTCCACCTCGGCACCATCGCCGCGCAGTACTGCGAAATCGCGGTGCAGCTTGCGCAGCCTCAACGCGAGGGCTACTGCACTCAGCAGTGCGATTAGTGCCACCGCGGCTACGACCGCGACGACGAGGGTCAGCTGTTCGGTGGTGAGATTTGGCACGAGCGGGCATCCTACACTGGCGCATGCGCCCAGAAGAGGTCAGGCAACTGCTCGAAAAGGTGCGCTCGGGCGAGATCGAGGTCAGCGACGCGCTGGATCAACTTCAGTATCTGCCCGTGCAAGATCTTGGTTTCGCGCGCGTAGATACTCATCGAGAGTTGCGTCAAGGAATCCCCGAAGCAATCTATGCAGAGAACAAGACTGCGGATCAGGTCGTCGCGATCGCTCGAGAGCTTCTGCGCAAGACCACCGGTCCTGTCCTCATCACACGAACATCCGCAGAGGTCGCAAAGCTTGTCCTGTCGGAATGGTCCGACGCGGCCTACAACTCGGTGGCGCGCCTCATCGTTCTTCGGCCCGAGACCGAAAGCTCGCCGCTAGGCCTCGTTGCAGTTGTGAGCGCGGGGACGTCAGATTCACGGGTGGCGGAAGAGGCGGCCGCGGTCGCCGATGCCTTGGGAATGAAGATCGAGCGAATCGACGATGTCGGCGTCGCCGGCGTCCATCGCGTTCTCGCGGTGCAAGACCGTCTACACGCAGCCGACGTCGTGATCGTGGTCGCGGGGATGGAGGGGGCCCTCGCGAGTCTGGTCGGCGGTTTAACGGGCAAGCCGGTAATCGCGGTTCCCACCAGCGTGGGTTATGGGGCAGCGTTCGACGGGCTTGCGGCCCTGCTCGCAATGCTGAACTCCTGTGCGGCCGGAGTTGTTGTCACAAACATCGACAACGGTTTCGGGGCGGCGGTATTCGCTCTGCGGATGTTGAGACAAAAGAGCGATTGAGATGACGGTCGTTTACTTCGACTGTTTCGCAGGCGCAGCCGGTGACATGCTCCTGGGAGCGCTGGTGGACGCAGGCGCCCCGAGCGAACAGATCCGCGATGTAGTCGCGCGCTTGCATCTCGGAGGCCAGGTCGATGTCGAGTTCCGCGAGGTGGTCAAAGCAGGTTTGCGCGCGACCAAAGCGGACGTCACGGCTCCGACGGAACCGGCGGTGCGCACCCTGCCGGAGATAAGGGCCATCATCGAGCGCGCGGGACTCGAAGATCCGGTGGCGGCCAAAGCGCAACATGTCTTCGATCTCCTGGCTCGCGCCGAGGCACGCGTTCATGGCGCCGCGACCGGCGAAGTGCACCTGCATGAGGCCGGCATGGCCGATTCCATAATCGACGTAGTTGGGACTGTGGCAGCGCTGCACCACTTCAACCCCACAGAAGTCGTCTGCTCCGGCTTACCGTTGGGCCGCGGCGTGACCCGAAGTGCACACGGCACACTGCCTGTTCCGGGACCCGCGGTTCTCGAATTGCTGCGCGGGGTTCCCGTGGTCGCAGCCGGTGATCACGAAACCGTGACTCCCACGGGCGCCGCATTGCTGGTGGGGCTGAGCACGTCGTTTGGATTCGCCCCCCCGATGATCGTCGAGTCGGTGGGGTACGGCGCGGGCTCCCGGGATACCGACTATCCCAACGTCGTCAGGGCCCTCGTGGGCTCGGAGGCGGTCGCCCACTCAGGCGTTTGGAAGCCGCAGCGGACGCTGGTGATGGAGGCAAACCTCGACGATCTCAATCCCGAAGTGCTGCCTTACGCGGTCGAGCAGCTGATCGTCGCCGGAGCCCAGGACGCATGGGTCACGCCGATCCTGATGAAGAAAGGACGTCCTGCCTTCACACTCAGCGCGCTGATCCGCCCAGAGGATCACG
>DATADF010000282.1:0-9643 GCA_036258695.1 Actinomycetota bacterium | reverse complement strand
GCCCTCGATGTACTCCATGGCCAGGTAAAGGACGCTGCCGATCTCGCCGGCCTCGTAGACCTTCACGACGTTGGGGTGCTCGATGACGGCCTGGCTCTCCCGGATGAAGCGCTCCCGGAAGTCGGTGTTGTTGGCCAGCTCGGGCAGCATCAGCTTGAGAGCGACTTGCCGGTCGAGATCGTCCAGGGCGAGGTAGACAACCCCCATTCCCCCGCGTCCGATCAGCCCCTCGATGCGGTATTCGCCGAGTTCGGTCCCTATGAGCGTGTCTGTTTCCTCGGGCTGACCCCGAGACGACTTGGCGCCGGTCACCATTTCCCTTCCGGCGTGAAATTTGGCTGCACAACCGGGAGCGTTCTCACGTCTGCCATGAGATCGGAGCCCTCGGGTCCGGGGTGTAGGAGCAATAGACGCCGGTCTTGATGGTGGCGTTCAGGTGCCGGCCGAGCTCGGGATGGTGTAGCTCGAGCTTGGCCAGGGTGTTCTTGACCGCCTTGGTCACGCTGGAGCGGGCAGCCTCTGCCCGTGACGCCGCCTTGCGATCCCGGCCCCCGAGCCCTACACCCGAGGCCAGCTGTTGCACCAAGGCATCCATCTCACTCTGGATTAGCGCCGCTCTCTCGGTGTCGTTGAACTCCTCGGCCTCGTCGAGGTCCTCCTGGAGTTCCTTCAACCTCTTCTTATAGGCGGCCTTGGCCTGGGCATCGAGAACGGGCCCGGCATCGGCATCGCCCGCTCCTTCTAGTTCGGCGGACGCCCGCTTGCGACCGGAGGCCGACCGTGGAGCGCTGCCTCCTGAGCCGCCTTCAGTGATCGCCGCGAGGTCCAGAACGTGAACCTCCTGGCCCGGATTCTTCAGTAGCTGAGCGAGGTAACGGGGGCCCTTGCCGTCCTTGAGGCGGATGGACTTGCCCTCGAAGGCGACCGTCCAGAACTCTCCCGCGCGCGTGAAGATGCCGGTTCCGGCCGAGGTGACTTCCTCGGCCTGCTCACCGGCCTCGGCTGCGGCCTCCGCATCCCCGGCAAGCTTCGCCTCGACCTCGGCCAGCGCGCTCTCTATTTCCTCTCTCTTGCTTCGCTTGAGCGTGCCGAGTTCGGCTGCCCGCATCGCCCGTTTGTAGAGACGGGCTGCCTCCTCGTATGCCATCGACAATGTCGCTCGCTTCGCGGCCCGCAGCGCGTAGTCGATCGTCTTTCCTACGTCTCCGGCCTGGGCCGCCTTAAAGAAATGGTGAGCCAGCTCATCGAGGTGCTCTTCCGGATCCTGGCCGTAAAGGCTCTCGAGCGTTTCCGCGATATCTCGGTGCAGCCGCATGCGGTCGGCCGCGGTTAGCTCTTCGTAGAGGGTCTCGCGGACGAGGATGTGGGAGAAGCTGTAGCGCCCGAGGTGACTGATCTCCGTGACCGCGCCGGCCGTAATGGCCTCGGACAGCATGGTCAGAAGTTGGTCCTGGTCGATGCCCGATACGGCCTGAAGTGTCTTGAAGTTGAACTCCCGGCCGATCACGGACGCGAGCGCGAGCATCCGGACCGTCTCCTGGGGAAGCGAGTCCAAGCGTCGCCGCGCGAGGTCGCGCCCTCCGGCGGGAACACGAAAGCCGAGAGATAGGTCGGACCGGTGGAGGCCTCCTTCGGCGGCGAGACGCACGGCTTCGTCGAGCAATAGGGGATTGCCTTCCGTCGCGCGGTGGATCTCGGCCAAGATGGGCTTCGGAGCCTCTTCGCCGAGCATGCCCGCGTAGTACTCCGCCACCGCGTCTTGGCGTAGGCCCGCGAGCGGCACAACCTGGGCTTCTCGGGCGAGCGAATGAAACAGTCGCCCGAGCTCGGCCGAGCGCGCTACCTCTGTATCTATGTAGGTGCCCAGGATCAGGATGCGCTTGGTTCGTAGACCGCGGGCGATGAAGTGCAGTAGGTGAAGAGATGCCTCGTCGGCGGCATGCAGATCGTCCAAGACAAGCACAAGCGGCCGTGTCGAGGCGAGATTGTTGAAGAGGGTGGCGGTCGCGTCGAACATCACGAAGCGGTCCTGCTCGGTGGGACGGACTACCGGTGCCGTCTTGGTCAAAAGCTTGCTGACTTCCGGAACCATATGGGCGACGTAGCCGGCTCCCGCTCCCGCGTGTTCCAGGATCGCGTCGCTCCCGAGTTCCTCCAGCAGAATGCGGACGATCTCAATCCAGGGCCAGTAGGCGGGCGCGCCGCCGCCTTCCCAGCCGCGGCCCCAGGCGACGACTGCCCCCTTGGCACGGGCGCGGGCGGATACCTCATCTGCGAGCCGGGTCTTGCCGATCCCGGGGTCGCCTACCAGCAGGACGACCCTCCCGCGCCCGCCGAGTGCGCCGTCCAGTGCCGCCTCGAGCGCCGACAGCTCGCGTTCGCGTCCGACCAGCAGTTCGCCGGTCGCCGGAGCGGGACTCTGCTCGGCCGGCTCCTCTTCTTCGAGCCCCTCCTGCCAATTGACCTCGAACAGCTTCCACCGCTCCGGGAAGCCCTTGAGGCGAACGCGGCCGCGATCCGAGAAAGACACTTCCGCGGTGGATCCCGCGAGCTGCTTCACGATCTCGGACACGAGGATCTCCCCGCCCTTGGCCTTGTCGGTGATTCGGGCCGCGGCGTTGATTGCGGCCCCCTGGATCTCGCCGGCCTTCTTCATCACCTCGCCCGAATTGAGGCCGATCCGCAGCCGGAAGCTGTCGTTGGGTTGTTTGCGATTGTGTCGCTCGACGTCTTTCTGAATCGCCACAGCGCAGGCGAGGGCCTTGCGTGTGGAACGGAAGACCGCCAGGACTCCGTCGCCGGTCGAGTGGTCGACGAGTCCGCCGTAGGTCTCCAGTTGTTTACGGACCAGCTCGTCTTGGACCGCGTGGATGTTCTGAGCGACCTCATCGCCGCGGGTGGTCGCCAGGTCCGTCGACCCTTCGATGTCCGTGAACATCACGGTGACCGGACCTACGGACTCATCAGACAACTGTCACGCACCTATCTCATCTGGGCCGGACACGACGCCCCACCTAGTTGTTGGGTAGTTCGCCCCGACCTCCCCCTGGAACAGCGCATATAGATAATCAGTCAAAGGGGGTTTGGTCTAGATAGCCGGGATTCGAGCGAGTTTCTAGAGGAGCGAGGCCTGATTCCGCGGCTTGCGGGCGCGTGATGGGGCCTTCTGCTCGTCCTCTGAGGGGTGTTCCACGACGGCCACCACCCGCGCCGACATGAACCGGCCGCTCCGCACGATCACCCCGGTGCGGGTGACTTCGGAGACCTCCACGGTGCCACGTACGTTCGAGACCTCGACGCGGCGTCCCGCTTTCGTCGCAACGATCTCGAATGTGCGTGTGCCGTCGCCGACATCGACCACGATCTCGACCCGGTCACCCTTCATCGCTCAATCGTCCCACGTCATAGCGCAACGAACCAACCGCGGTAGCCGCCTGATGAGTGCGGGCCAACGAAGACACGAAGCGCGGTTGGGCTAAGGACGATCGCAAGGTAGTTCTAACTACGCCCCACCCTGTTTCTCTCTACCCTGTGGTCACTGCATATTGACCAGGAGGACCAATGGCCACTAACGACCTCTACGAGGAGATGAACAATCATCTCAACAAGGAGCTGTATTCGGCTTACCTGTACCTCGCCATGGCGGCGCACTTCGAGTCCGAGAACCTTCCCGGCTTTGCCGCGTGGATGAACGCGCAGGCAAAGGAGGAGTACGGCCACGCGAGACAGTTCTGGACCTACATCTACGACCGGGGCGGCAAGGTGACTCTCCTCGCGATCGATCAGCCGCCGTCTAAGTACGGTTCGCCGCTCGACGCGTTCCAGCAAGCGCTTGCACATGAGAAGGAAGTCACCGAGGACATACACAAGCTGTATGCGCGCGCGTCCGACGAGAAGGACTACGCGAGTCAGGTATTCCTGCAGTCCTTCATCAGCGAACAGGTTGAAGAGGAGAAGATGGCGAGTCAGATCGTCGACACGCTCAAGCTCGTAGGAGACAGCACGGCCAGCCTGCTCATGTACGACCGCGAGCTGGCCCAGCGCGGGGTCGCGCCTAACGTGTGAGGACGTGCGTGTGAAGTATCGTCGGCCCGTCTATTGCGACCCACGTAACGGAGGTACGGCGTGGCTCAAGCGGCCGACTCGTATGACCTCGTAATCCTCGGCGGAGGAAACGGTGGCTACTCCGCCGCATTCCGCGCGGTTGCCTTGGGACTCAGCGTGGCGATGGTCGAGCGGGACAAGGTCGGGGGTACGTGTCTGCACCGCGGCTGTATCCCGACCAAAGCCCTTCTTCACTCCGCCGATCTCGTCGACGAGATCCGCCACGCGGGCGATTTCGGCATCCTGATCGGCGACCCCCAGGTGGACTGGGGCAAGGTCCTGAACTTCAAGGACTCTGTGATCGCGCAGATGTACCGGGGACTCTCCGGGCTCGTCAAGAAGAAGCGGATCGAGCTCGTAGAGGGCGAGGGTCGCGTCGTGGACGCCAAGACAATCGAGGTGAAGACGAGCGACGGTTCGCGCACCTTGCGCGCCAACAAGGCCCTCGTTGTCGCGACGGGCTCCTATCCGCGCGACCTTCCCTTCATTAAGGCCGACGGCGACAAGGTGCACAACTCCGACCACGGGCTCGTCGCCACCGACATTCCATCGTCGGTGGTGATCGTCGGGGGCAACTACATCGGCTTGGAGTTTGCGAGCATCTATAGGTCGTTCGGCGCCGAGGTCGACGTCGTGGAGATGCTGCCGAAGATCGCGCCATTGGAGGACGACGACATCTCCGAGGGCTTGGCGAAACTTCTGGCCCGGCGCGGCATGCGATTCCACCTCGGAGTGACGGTCTCGGGTGCCAGGACGACCGATTCTGGCGTCGAGGTCGAGATCGATCGCAATGGTGAGAAGCAGACACTCGCGGCCGACAGAATGTTCGTAGCGATCGGCCGTGCCCCACGAACCGAGAACATCGGTCTCGAGGAGCTCGGTGTGAAGACCGACAAGGGTTTCATCGTCACCGACGAGCAGTTCCGCACCAGCGTGGAGGGGGTCTACGCGATCGGTGATGCGATCCATGTCCCCGATGCGAACTGGCCGCATCCCCAACTCGCACACGTCGCGTTCATCGAGGGCATAAAGCTCGCGGAGGTCGTGGCGGGACAGAGCCCTGCGCCGGTCGACTACCGCAACATCCCGCACGTCATTTACTGCCAGCCGGAAGTCGCGGCGGTCGGTTTGACCGAGCAGAAGGCACGTGACCTTGGGATGGACGTCGTGATCAAGCGCTATCCGTTTTCGGCTAACGCACGAGCTTTGATGCTCGGAGGGGGTCAGGGATTCGCGAAGACCATCGCGGAGAAGAGTGGGGCGGTCGTCGGGGTGCACATCGTCGGCCCGCGCGCCTCGGACCTGATAGCCGAGGCGATGCTCGCGATCTCCTGGGAGGCGTTCCCCGAGGAGCTCGCCGAGCTGATCCATCCTCATCCGACGCTTACCGAAGTGGTCGGCGAGACCTTCCTCGAACTCGCGGGCAAGCCGCTACACGGCGCCTAGCGCCCCAGCACCCACGGTCCTCGTGGTCGAGGGTCGATGTGTAACAGGCGTCGCGCATGCTCCTCGGGCTCGGGATAAGCCGTGGGCGTGGGCGAGTACGCTTGGCTGCACCTTTGTGTGGGGGAACGCGAATGGAGAGGACGGTCAGAAATGCCTGAGCTCAAGATGCCGCAGCTCGGCGAATCGGTCGTCGAGGGCACCATCACCAAGTGGCTCAAGAAGGAAGGCGACACCGTCGCCGAGGACGAGCTGATAGTGGAGATCTCCACCGACAAGGTCGACTCGGAAGTTCCGTCGTCTCTGTCCGGCACACTGACGAAGATCCTCGTGCCGGAAGGCGAGACCGTGGCGGTCGGAACTCCCATCGCCGAGATCGGAGGTGAGGGGGAGGCCGCGCAAGACTCCGGCGGCGAAGAGGCCCAGACCGAAGCCCCTCAAGCCCAGGCGCAGGCCGAACAACCTCAGGCCGATCAATCACAAACACAGCCTCAGCAAACGGAGGACCAGCAGCAGCCGGCCGAGCAGGCTCCCGCTGCGCAGGCCGAGTCGCAGCAGGCGGCGCCATCGCAGCCGCCACCCCCGCCGCCTCCCGCGCCCTCACAGGAACAGACTCGTCGCACCGAGAGCACGCGTCCATCGCCTCCTGCTCCACCGTCGGGACGACCGGCGGGACAGCCGGGTGACACGTCCAAGCGGGGCATCATCTCGCCGCTCGTGCGCCGGATGGCCGACGAGAACGACGTGAACCTCGACGAGGTCGAGGGCACTGGCACCGGCGGTCGCATCCGCAAGCAGGACGTGCAGCGTTATATCGAGCAGCGGAAGTCGGGGGCGGCGATTCGCCCGGCGGGGTCGGCCGAGCCCGCTCCCCAGACCGAAGCGGCTCCCGCGCGCGAGGAAGCCGGCGCGCGTGAGCAGGCCGCGGCGCCGACCCGCGCACCCGGCGAGCGCGAGGAGCTCGTCCCGTGGACGAACATCCGCCGCCGCACCGCCGAGCACATGGTCGCGTCCCACCTCGAGACCGCGCGCGCGTGGAACGCGGTCGAAGCCGACTGGACCAACATCGTCAGGCTGCGAGAGCAGGCAAAGGACGCTTTCAAGAAGGCCGAGGGCTTCAGCCTGACCTACATGCCATTCCTCGCTCGGGTGGTCTGCGAGACATTGCTCGAGATGCCGGAGGTCAACGCGACCTACGAGGAAGAGAGTCAGGCCAACCGGATCAAGAGATACGTCAATCTCGGGATTGCGGTCGCGCTGGAAGGTGGCGGTCTGATCGTCCCTGTGGTGAAGGCAGCCGACGAGAAGAACCTGACCGGCCTCGCGCGCGGCATCCACGACGTGGCAACGAGAGCACGCTCCAAGAAACTCTCGCCCGACGATCTCATGGGCGGGACCTTCACGATCACGAACCCCGGCCCATTCGGCTCGATCATCTCGGTGCCAATCATTCCGCGTGGACAGACGGCCATACTGGGATTCGAGGCGATTCAAAAGCGCGTCGTCGTAACCGACAACGACTCCATAGCAATTCGAAGCATGGGCTTCTTGTCGCTGTCGTGGGACCACCGGATCATCGACGGCGCGGAGGCGGCGAAGTTCCTCGCTCGGCTGCGCGAGCGGATCGAGACCACCGACTTCTCCGGAGAGCTGTCTCAATTCCTATGAGTCCCGATGCGAAATACGTCAACGAGGACGTAGAGGCGCCGCTTCCGATGAACGGTCCGGAAGTGCTATCCGCATCGTGGTTGGGCTCGATGGACTACGCGGAAGCTTGGTCACTGCAGCGCGAGCTCTTCCTGGCTCGCCTCGACGGAGACATCCACGACTGCGTGATGCTGCTTGAGCATCCTCCGACATACACGCTGGGTCGTCGGGCCCGTGCCGAAGACGTCGTCTATGGAGAGCGGCAGCGCGCCGCAAAGGGGATCGCCCTCTACAAGGTCGATCGCGGAGGCCGTGCCACGTATCACGGACCGGGTCAGCTCGTCGGGTATCCGATCCTCGCTCTCGGAGAGCGCTACGACGTGGTCTCGTATCTGCGCAAGCTGGAAGAGGCGCTCATACGCACTGCGGATGAACTCGGCGTTGCAGCGGGCCGCGATGAGGAACACACCGGCGTGTGGGTAGGACCTAACAAGTTGGCCGCCATCGGTGTCAAGATCACTCGGGGTATCACGATGCACGGCTTCGCGCTCAACGTCTCGACCGATCTCTCGATGTTTCGGGGCATCGTCCCCTGCGGACTCGAGGACCGGTGGGTTACGTCCATCGAAAACGAGAGCGGCCGAAAGTTCTCGGTCAAAGAGGTAGCAGCCACAGCGGCGCGTCACGTTGCGGATGTATTCGACAGAGGCTTGGTGTGGACACACCCCCGCCACGTGCGGGGGTTTCAACTCGCGCACCCCGAAGCACGCGGTCAGTAGAGACAAGGAGACGTGATGGCGAAGGGCAAGGACAAGCACACGGAGCTTGGCTTGAAGGAAGAAGACCTTCTCGAGATGTACCGCTTCATGGTTCTCGCACGCATGTGCGACGACCGTCAGTGGGCCCTGAACCGTCAGGGCAAAGCCCCCTTTGTCGTGCCTGTGTCAGGCCACGAGGCCGCGCAGATCGGATCGATCTGGGCCTTCGAGCGTGGTCAGGACGTCTTCTGTCCGTACTACCGCGACATGGCGCTGGTCCTCGCCGCGGGCTTCACCCCGGCCGACGTGTTCATGGGGTTGTTCGGCAAGGCCAAGGATCCATCATCGGGAGGGCGACAGATGCCCGCGCACTGGGGTGCCGCAAAGCACAACATCATCACGGGCTCGTCTCCGATCGCCACGCAGGTGCTGCACGCAGCGGGTATCGCCTACTCCAAGAAATACAAGAAGGAGAACGCTGTCGTCGGCACTTGGTTCGGTGAGGGCGGGACGTCGGAGGGTGACTGGCATGGCGCGATGAACTTCGCCGGCATCCATAAGTTGCCGATCGTGTTCATCTGCGAGAACAACCAGTACGCCATATCCGTGCACGAGTCGAAACAGGTGGCGGGGCGCGTCTTCAAGCGAGCGGCCGGATACGGCATGCCTGGGGCCGAGGGAGATGGCAACGACGTCCTCGAGTCCTACCGGCTCACCAAGGAAGCAGTGGATCGTGCACGCGCCGGTGAGGGTCCATCCTTGTTGGAGCTGCGGACCTACCGCTACTACTCCCACACTTCGGATGACGACGACCGCACCTATCGCCCGCGCGAAGAAGTGGAGGAGTGGAAGAAGAAGGACCCGATCCCTCGCTTCGAGGAGTACCTGAAGTCGGTCGACGTCGCGGACGACGCCAAATTCGAAGAGATCAAGGAGCGTTCTCGCGCGGAAGTAGCCGAGGGCGTGAAGCAGGCCGATGAGGCGGAGTTCCCCGACGCAGCGACCGCCGCAAAGCATGTCTTCGCCGACCTGGAGGTCGTGCCGTGACTGAGAAGAACATCGTTCAGACCATCCACGACACCCTGTTCGAGGAGATGAAGCGCGACGACCGGGTCGTGGTTCTGGGTGAGGACGTGGGGGCGCGCGGGGGCGTCTTCCGAGTGACGATGGGCTTTCTCGACGAGTTCGGCGAGGAGCGCGTCATCGATACTCCCCTCGATGAATGCTTGATCGCCGGCGTCGCGATCGGCATGGCACTCGACGGGCTCCGGCCTGTTGCCGAGATGCAGTTCGCGGATTTCATCTTTCCGGGGTTCAACCAGATCGTGCAGGAGGCAGCACGGATCCGTTATCGCTCGAACAACGACTTCAGCGTGCCCCTCGTGATCCGGGCGCCTTACGGCGGTGGAGTTCACGGGGCCCTTTATCACTCCCAGTCCGTCGAGGCGCTGTTCGCTCACGTGCCGGGACTGAAGGTCGTGACACCGTCGACGTCCTACGACGCGAAGGGCATGTTGATCCACGCCCTCGAGGATCCCGACCCGGTCCTCTTCTTGGAGCACAAGAAGACGTATCGCTTGATCAAGGGCGAGGTCCCCGATGAGCGCTATGACATCCCATTCGGCAAGGCCGAGATCCGCCGGCCGGGCAACGACGTCACTTGTGTCTCCTACGGGTTAATGCATCACTTC
>DATADF010000281.1:0-7619 GCA_036258695.1 Actinomycetota bacterium | reverse complement strand
CACAGCGCTTGCTCCCCCGGGGCACCGGGATAGCCGACGCGCTTGCCTACCTCGCGGGGATCGTCTTCACGGCCACCGCGGACGGGACCTTCACCCGGCTCAAGGTATGCCTGCGAGATTCGTGCCGATGGGCGTTCGTCGATCGCTCCAGAAACCGGTCGCGCAGCTGGTGCTCGATGGCGGTCTGTGGCAACCGCACCAAGGCCGAGGTCTATCGGGAGCGGCACACCACGAGGTAGGGGCCGGGGAGTCCTTGACCCTCGGTTACGGGGTACCCAGACTCATAGCGGAGCGTCGAAGGGACGGCCGTGAGCGAAACGATCCAGCGAGGCGAGCACTTTTATTTCCGCCAGCCAGACGGAACGTGGCTGCGCTACAACAACGCTACCCAGGCATGGGAGCCGTCGGCTCCGCCCCCGCCTCCGCCCCCGCCCGCAATCGGAGCGCCCGCGGCCATCGTCGCCGGCAGCGGTAATGAACCAAACCTCTATAGGGGATCTGGTGCCGTCGCGAGCGCGCGCGAGATCGAGGGCAGCGCCGCGCCCGGCTACGAATGGCGCGCGACGTCGGCGCGGCCGGTGGACAGCTTTGGGGCGGCTCCCCTAGCGGCCAGCCCGCGCGGGCTCGCGGCCTGGCGTACTCCCCTCCTCGCTATCGGGGTGCTGGCGGTCATCGCGGTAGCCGGATGGTTCGGCTACAAGATGTTCTTCGGGCCGCAGACCTTCTCGGGTGAGGGTGTGAGCTTTCAGTACCCCCGTGGATGGACCGAGGAGCAAGCGCCCACCGGCATCGCGAGCGGCTTTGGCCTCGAGTGGGTTGTGGGGTTCGCGCCCGACGAGGATCCTCCACAGATGGGCATCGTCGCCGGCCGGTTTGGAACGGGCTTTCCCGGTGGGGCAGCCGACTTGGGTCGATTGCGAGATCAGATGCGGGCGAATCTGAGCCAGCTCGCGCGCGGGACGGGGATGTCGATTGGCGCGGTACGCACGGCTCGCCTCGGGGGGCTGGACGCTTTGGCGACATCGATATCGGTTCCCGTCGGCGGATCTCCCAGCACGCTCAGGCTCTTCTTCCTTCCGGATTCAGCCCAAGACAAGCTCTACATGATGGGCTGTCTTATCGGGGAGTCGGAACGGCGCGCGGCGCGCGCCGCCTGTAAGCAGATGACCGATAGCTTCGAGCTTCAAACCGCCTAGAGAACCGTGACGGGAATCGACCCCGCGTCGCGCAGAGCTTTCTCGGTGGCACCCGGTAACTCAGAGATCGCTCGATAGACGACGCCATCGGGATCGATCCCCAAGGCACGAGCGTCTTCGACCTCGAGTTGCTCAATCAGTGACTTGGATACGAGCGCCTCGCCGTCGCGCGCCGTCTCCTGTATCCGGGCACACTCGTTCACCGCGTCGCCGAGAGCGGTCACCTCTAACCGCCCCCCGGTGACCAGCTGCCCCATATAGAGCGTCCCGCCCCAGTGCACTGCCACGTTCATGAAAGTCGACTCCGGTTGGATGAGACCCGTCTCGTCTCCCACTTGCTTGGCCGCGGTTGCCGCGGCCTCGGCAACTGCGCGCGCGGCCTCGATCGCGGCACGAGCCGATTTGGAAGCGGAGCCCAGATCCTGGCGGAGGAAGAACGCCGTTACGCCATCTCCCGCGTGCTTTCCGACGATGCCGTCCCGACTCACTACTACTTCGTCGATCGCCGTGGTCATCGCCCGTATGAGTCGGAAATACGCGGCACTGGGCAGCCGACGAGAAATCGCCGTCGAGTCCTGCAGGTCGGCAAACAGGATGGCCGCCTTGTGCCGTCCCGGCTCCACTAGTTGAGCCATGCGCGAGAACATCCCCTCGTCGCCGCGCGCAACTAGCGACAGCACACGGGCGGGTAGGCCGGGGTCGTAGAGGACGGCCGTTCCGATGAACTCGCCGTCGTGATCGTGCAACCGGATATGGAGTCCGTTTATGGGCGTGGGCGGCAAGCCCTCTTGGAGGAAGTCGAACTGGTTCATCCAGACCGTCGCCGGTTCCTGGGGCTCGATGGCACCGAAGAGGACCTCGACGATTTGGTCTCTGTCGATCGAGGGGTCTGCCCACTCCGACATGGCGTCGGGGAACTGTTTGAGGGCTGTGCGCACAATCTCGAAAAGCCCCGCCTTGCCGCCGGGCGTGTCGTGCATGAACAGCGGGAACTCGTTGAAGAAAGAGCGGGCCTGGCTCTCTGCCGTGATGCGACGGGCCCACGTCTCGCTGATGTAGCACGCGACGATGTGCTTGCCGTATCCGAGCTTTTGCGGGTCGCTCTCCCCGATCAGCGCTTTGAGGTCCTCCGACACCCAGACCAATGTCCAATTCGAGTCGCACAGCATCGCCGCGCCGCGCGTCTTCTCGAGCTCGCGCGCTACTCCTGCGAGTCGAGGGTCTTCAGGAAGACTGGCCGAGGTCATGACGCCAGCGAGGCCAGCACCTCATCTGGAATGTCGAAGTTCGCATAGACGTCTGCGACGTCGTCGAGCTCCTCGAGCGCGTCGATCAGGTGAAGGACCTGCCGCGCTTCGGACTCGCCTACGGGAACCGTCGTCTTGGGCACCTGGGTCAGATCCGTGGACTCGACCGTCACCGCGGCACCGCGGAGCGCGGCCTCGACATCCTTCAGCTTGTCCGGCGGTGTCACGACCTCTATCGACTCGTCGGAGACCCGGACGTCCTCGGCCCCCGCGTCCGCCGCGACTAAAAAGACGTCGTCTTCGGATGACGACCCTTTCTCGACCAAGACGATGCCCTTGGGCTCGAACATCCACGACACGGATCCGGCATCGGCCATCTTGCCGTTATGTCCATTGAAGACCGCACGTACGTCCTGGGCCGCACGGTTGCGATTGTTTGTGAGGCACTGGACGAAGATCGCGACCCCGCCGGGGCCGTAGCCCTCATAGCTGATCTCGTCGTAGGCCTCGCCCTGGAGCTCGCCGGTACCTCTCTTTATGGCGCGCGTGATGTTGTCGTTGGGGACCGAGGCCTCTTTGGCTTTCTGCACTGCCGTGGCCAGCGTCGGGTTGCCGTCGATGTTTCCGCCACCCTCCCGGGCCGCGACCTCGACGAAACGCAGCAGCTTGCTCCAGAGCTTGGAGCGCTGCGCGTCCGCGGCTCCCTTCTTGCGCTTGATCGTTGCCCATTTGGAGTGACCGGACATCAGGCGGCCGCCATCTGAATGAAAAGCTCGTGCACGCGCGCGTCGCCCGTCATCTCGGGATGAAAAGTAGAGGCCAACATGTTTCGTTGCCGCACGAGGACCGGCCGGTCTTCGAAGGTCGCCAGTACCTCGACGTCGGCACCGGTCCGCTCGATCGTCGGGGCGCGGATGAATACGGCGCGGAACGGCTCGTCCAAGCCGGCTATGTCGAGGTCCGTCTCGAAGGAATCCACCTGGCGGCCGTACGCATTGCGGGTGACCGCGACGTCCATCGATCCCAACCGGTGCGGCGCGTCGTGGGGATTCCCGACGGCGAATTCGTCCAGAACTACTTCAGCGGCCATCAGGATCAAGCCCGCGCATGTGCCGTAGACGGGCATCCCCGAGGCGACGCGTTCTCTGAGCGGGTCCAACAGCGCGAAGCGATCCAACAGCTTTCCGATGGTGGTCGATTCGCCCCCGGGGATCACCAGGGCGTCGACGTCGTTTAGCTCTGCTGCGTGTTTCACGAGCACCGGGCTGGCCCCCGCGGTTTCGAGCGCGCGTTGGTGCTCCCGCACATCTCCCTGCAGCCCCAGCACGCCGATCTTCATTACCGGTGTCGGGCCACCACTACCAACCGCGGCTGGCGAGACGCTCCGTCTCGGGAAGCTTCGACAGCTCGATGCCCGGCATGGCCTCGCCCAGCCCGCGCGAGACCTTTGCAACGATCTCGGGCTCGTTGAAATAGGTGGTCGCCTCGACGATGGCCCGGGCCCGGATCGCGGGGTCGTCCGATTTGAAGATCCCGGATCCCACGAAAACGCCATCCGCCCCGAGCTGCATCATCAGCGCGGCATCCGCCGGCGTCGCGATGCCGCCCGCTGTAAACAGCACGACGGGCAGCTTGCCTGTGGCCGCTACCTCACGCACAAGCTCCAGTGGGGCCTGAAGTTCCTTCGCCGCAGTCGCCAACTCATTCGCGGACAGAGTGGTAAGCCGCCGCATTGCAGAAGTGATGGCGCGCATGTGTCGCACCGCCTCGACGACATTGCCGGTTCCCGCCTCGCCCTTTGAACGAATCATCGCGGCGCCTTCCGCCAATCGACGGAGCGCCTCACCGAGATTCGTGGCGCCGCAAACGAAAGGCACTGTGAAGTCCCACTTGTCGACGTGGTTGGCCTCGTCCGCCGGCGTCAAAACTTCCGACTCGTCGATGTAGTCGACTCCGAGAGCCTGTAGCACTTGCGCTTCGGCAAAGTGGCCGATGCGACATTTGGCCATGACCGGGATCGAGACGGCCTCCATGATCTCCGAGACCTTTTCGGGGTCGGCCATTCGAGCCACGCCGCCCTCGGCTCGGATGTCTGCAGGCACGCGCTCGAGCGCCATCACCGCGACGGCTCCGGCATCCTCGGCGATCTTCGCTTGCTCGGCGGTCGTGACGTCCATGATGACGCCGCCCTTCAGCATCTCCGCCAAACCGCGCTTCACGCGCGCGCCGCCGACCTCTCTTTCGGTGTCAGCCATGAGCCTGCCTCCGTGTATGGGGACCCAAGAAAAGTAGTGCTCGACCTGGGATTTCTGTTTCGAGTCTAGCGCGAGCGTGTGCTCAGACGGACTCTCAGCGCGCCGCGAAGGGCCCTTAACGGCAGCCGATCAGCGCCAGTCGAACGAGCCCTTTACCGATCCCGCCCGCGATGGAACAAGTTCGATCCAGATCGAGCCCGGCGAGAACGTGAACGCGTCCCCGGCCTTGGTCTCGAACACCGTGACGGTCCCCTCTTTCTTGCTGATCCACCGTCCCTTGGTGACCGTTCCGTCGCGGAAGAGCAGCGCGCGCCCCCCGTTTGTCAGATCGATATCCGGCGACGGGTTCCCCGCGGTGTCGAAGATGCGCGACGAATTGTTCACCTCGACCTCCTGAATCAAGAGGTTGGCAATCGCTATCTGCTCGCCGTCCGCAGTCATGAAGGGTTGACCCGCCTCGAATCGAAGCCAGGAATCACCCCGCCAGCGATACTCGATGGTGTTGCCCGAGGTGAAGTTGATCGTCACTTTGCGAGCGCGGCGTGCGCCGGTCGTCGGCTCGGGCGCAAATTTGAAGTAGTTCTCAGGCGGAGGCGGGAGATCTCGCTGCCTGGCCAGGGACCGCAACTTCTCGACATGGCCGAAGAGATTGTGGATCTCGAGCACCCCCGGGGGAATACGGAACAGCGCCCCCGCCGCGTCGTCCTCGTCGATGGCGGCGATGCCGCGCTTCTCGAGTTCGGTCTCAACGATGTCGTTTGCACCGGAGAAAGCAATCATCTCGGTGAACGGCCGGGCGATCTTCGGATCGTCGAAGCGGGCGCTCCGAACAGGCCCCGCTTGCTTCGAAGTTCCACAATGGAAGATGGCCATGAAACGCGTGATGCCGCCCTCGACTATCTCCTCGTATACGAGGTCCGCATCCTCCAAGCCGTGCTGGGGACGCGCCGCGGGCGAGTTCTCGATCTTCAGCGCGACTGCGGGTCGCTCGAGCGCCGAGGGATTGGACGGCTTCAACCCCGTGAGGGGACACGTCGGATCGGGAGTCGGAGTGGGACTCGCGGTCGGCAGCGCGCTCGGCCCGGGTTGCGGCTCATCTCCAGAGCACGCACCTATGCCCAGGGACAGCGCAACCAGAATTGCGGCGACGCGGTGGAAGCTACTTGGCAAAAGAGAAGGACCCCTTCACCTCTCCACGACTGCTCGGAACGAGGTGAATCCAGATCGAACCCGCGGCAAATTTCATCGTGTCGCCCGACTTCGTCACGAACCGGACCGCGTCGTCGACGTCCTCACGGATCCAACGACCCTTTATGGCTCGCCCATCGCGGAACAGCACGGCGCGGCCCTCGCCCGTGACGTCCGCGATCTCTATTGACGGGTTCCCCGCAACGTCCGTGATCGAGGAGAGGTTCACGTCGTGCTCTTCTATGAGGACATTTGTCACGGTGATCTGCGAACCGCTCTCGTCCACGAACGGGGTGTCGCCCTCGAAGCGCAGCCACCCGTCCTCCGACCACACATACCTCAGGGTCCCGGCCGAACTGAAATTGATCGTGACTTCGCCGGCCTTACGAGTGGAGCCTTCGATGTCGCCGAACTCGAAGACGTCATCGGGTGGAGCGTCTGCGTAAGACTTGCGCCCCAAGCGCCGCAGTATCGAGGTGTTGGCATAAAGCGTGTGCTCGAAGGAGATTCCGGGCCGTTCGATACGCACTAGCCCCGAACCTCCGCTGTCCTCGTCGAGCCTCACGATGTCTGCTTCCTCGAGAGCACGCTGGACATGATCGTTTTCGCCCGAGTAGCCCAGGATGCGAGTTAGCGGCGCCATGATGGCGGGATCGACCATGCGCGCGCTGCGAACCGGCCCCGCCTTGCTGGCGTCGGTGCAGTGATACAGCGCCATGAAGCGCGTGACTCCGCCTTCGACCAATTCCTCGTAAACGATCTCTGCACGCTCCAAGCCCGCAAGTGGGTAGGCGACCGAGGAGTTTTCGATCTTCACGGCTACGGCGGGGCGATCGAGCACACTTTCCTTTCGCGGCTCGACTCCGCTGAGTGGACACGTCGGTGGCTCTGGATCGAGGACTGCTCCCAGCACCGGTATGTCGCCGGGACGATTCCCGAGCAGGAAGAAGATTGCGGCGGCTAGGACCACCAGCCCTCCGCCGAGCCCCATCCTCTTCTTTGCCTGGTTGCTCACCTCGCCGCGCTCCTTAGTCGATTCTTCATTTGCAGTTGTCGGCGGGTATGTGCACCGCCTCGCGAAAACGCGCCCCCAAGGACGCATTTTCAAGGTAACACGCAGGTATGCGGGCCACTCGGAAATTGATCTGCTAGAGATCCGCGAGTAAGGCGATCCTATCCGCTACGGGTCGGTGAGGCGCACGCTCCGCGACGAACCAAAACGGCGACCAGCGCGGCTGCATAGGCACGGCCTTACGAATCGCGGACGCCAGCGCGGGTGGATATCTCGTCACAGAGGCGGCCATAACGTCGTCGTCCTCGCCGACGGCGGGAGCGAGGCGCACACCAAGACCGCCGAAAGCAGATGCGATTTGAGCGTGCGTCAGATCCTTCGCGTTGCACCGGCACAAGCAATGCACGAGGACTGCCTCGAGCTCCGTCCTCGTGTACTCCTCGACGAGTGCGCTCGTGAGCAGCACGCTCGGTCCACCGGCTCGACACAAAAGAGCATTCGGTTGCTCGGCCGACGCGACCCACAGTCGCGGAACTGGGACGCCGAGATCCTTGGCGAGTTCCGTCAGCAGGTGCGAGGCGCGCAAGAAATCCGAGCCGGCCGGCCGCGCGCCGAGCCGCCGCAGGGCGAGCCGCCCCTGGACAATGACCCAAGCCGCAAGACCGACCGCCGCGGCGATCGCCACGGCCACCGCCGCGCCGGGACCGACGACGAGAGCCGC
>DATADF010000280.1:0-3909 GCA_036258695.1 Actinomycetota bacterium | reverse complement strand
GACATGGTCCACGTCGCATTGCTGCGCGGCATCAACGTCGGGGGTAAGAACAAAGTTGGGATGAAGGAGCTCAAGGACGTCTTCGAAAAGGCAGGTCTCGACTCCGTCACGACCTACATCAACTCAGGCAACGTCATCTTCAGGTCACCCATCCGGTCGCGCTCTCGGCTCGCCGACCTCATCGAGCCCGCGGTCGAAGAGCGCTTTGGCTTCGACATTGCCGTGACCGTGCGTGACCTCGGCAACATGCGGAAGGTGGTGAAGGCGATCCCCGGAAAATGGACTAACGACGGCACGATGAAGTGCGATGTCATGTTTCTGTGGGATGACGTCGATCGGCCTTCAGTCGTCAAGAAGCTCCCAATCAAGCCCGACCTGGAGGATGTGCGCTACGTGCCGGGAGCGCTGATCTGGCGCGTCGATCGAAAGAACATAACGAGAAGTGGAATGATGAGGATGGCGGGGACGCCCCTCTACAAGCGCATGACCATTCGCAACGTCAACACCACTCGCAAGCTTGCGGAGCTCATGGAGGCCACTAGAGCTAGCAGTTAGTTGCGGTCTCCGCCGAGGAGCAGATGTTGTCCCCTGGCCCCCCGTCAACGGAGTCCTCGCCGGGCCCACCGTCTAGCGTGTCGTTGCCGTCACCTCCGAACAGGAAGTCGTCGCCACCGGCACCTCGGATGTCGTCCTGATGATCGAGCCCCCGAAGCACATTGGCGAGGTCGTTTCCGATCAGAAGGTCATCACCTAGGCCGCCCTGCGCATTCTCGATAGATACGAAAGTATCGATGAAGCAACCTTGGGCCTCGGGGCATCGGGCCTCGTTGATCCACGCCATCCCTGACCCGAGGTCGATGCGCATCCCCACGAAATGATCGTCGGCGTAGTAATGAAAGTCGTACGCGGCCGTATCGCTTCCCTCTCCGCCGTCAAGGGTGTGCCCGCCCGGCAGCGCATTGAATACGTCATCGCCGGGGCCTCCCGACAGCGTCGCGTTCGACTCGTATTCCGGGCCGCACCCCCCAAAACACGCGCCGGTGATAGCGAGCACGTCATTGCCGTCACCGGCCTCCATCACGAGCGGATCGACACCCACGGCAAATCCGCGTAGTAAGTCATCACCTCCGAATCCCCTGATTGTGTCCGGGCCGCCCCACCCATCGAGTTCATTGGGTGTCTCAGTGCCCAGCAGCGAGTCCCCGAACATGCTGCCGACGGCGGATTCGACTGAAACAAGAGAATCCGTGCCGTTTCCTTGCGCGCTCTGAGCGCCGAGATCGACGACGACGGCGGTGTCGGCATACCGATAGGAGGCGACATCCTGCCCTTCCCCGCCGTCGAGGGTGTCGTCGGAGAATCCAGAGATCAGGACGTCGTTGCCCCCACCGCCTCGAAGGGTGCCGCCCGACTCAATCGCGATATTGGCGGCGCGGGGAGCGGCGCTTACGAGAGCGTCATCGCCGGCACCCCCCTCGATCACATCGGCGCCATAGCCTCCGGTCGCTTGATCCTCTCCAGGCCCGCCTGACAGGGTGTCGTTGCCATCTGCAATCTCTTTACGCGTTTTGCGCTCGCCGCCAAAGATTCGATCGTTTCCATCGGCCCCGTCGATGACATCGTCGCCGAGGCCGCCCACGAGGTCGTCTGGACCCGCGCTGCCGGAGAGTTCGTCTGCGTGCCGACTTCCAACCGCGCCTTCGAGATTGACGAGCTCGTCGGTGTCGATGTCATCGCCACTGGCGCGCCCGCGAGCTAGGTCCACTGTGACCGGCGCGGACGATGAGCTGTACATCGCGCGGTCCCGGAACCCCTGATAATCCCGATCACCGCCATCCAGCCGGTCGTTTCCTAGGCCTCCATCCAGACGGTCCGGGCCCCAGGCCCCTACGAGAGTGTCGTCCCCCGCACCACCGTGGATTCGGTCGTCGCCATCCCCGCCGTCGACTCGGTCGTTGCCACCTTGTCCGTAGATTCGGTCGGACCCCCATTCCCCACAGATCAAGTCGTCCCCGGCACCTGCTCGGATAACGTCATCGCCCTTCAGGGCGAGAATGACGTCGCGCCCGTCGGTCCCGCGGATCTTCTCGCTCGCAGTCGTCCCCACGATGGTCGGCTGCTCCCCAAAGCAGAGCTCTTGGCTCCATGCCGAAGCCGAGATCGCACTCAGGGCGCACGCGATAAGCGTGACCACCAGCAGACTCGATCCCTTTAGTCCATTCATGCTCGTCGCTTTCATTCGCTTCGGTCCATTCTCGCTGCCAAGGACTACCGCTAGTGACAACGGCGGAAGGTGATAGATGGTTATCGCGACCCGAGGTGCGACTTTTCGGACTTACCGGGCGGCTACCTCACGAGAGGTCGACAACAGCCCGAAAGGGACACTCTCACCAGCACTGTAGGAACAAACGAGGCAATGCGCATGTTGTCATCGGTATGCGAGTAGATATCTGGTCAGACGTCGTTTGTCCTTGGTGCTACATCGGTAAGCGGCGGTTCGAGGCTGCGCTGACCCGCTTTCCACATGCCGATCAGCTCGAGGTGACATGGCGCTCTTTTGAGCTGGATCCACACGCGCCACCGTCGCCCGAGCATTCGGGTCCTTATGTCGACCATCTCGCGCGCAAGTACGGAATCAGTTCGGACAAGGCGCAGGCGATGATCGACCGAGTGACTTCCGCTGCGGCCGAGGAAGGACTCAATTTCCGGTTCGATATCGCTCGGCGGGGCAACACTTTCGATGCGCATCGACTGCTCCATCTAGGGCTCGAACGGGGAGTCCAGAATCAGCTGAAGGAGCGGCTCGATCACGGCACGTTCACGGAGGGGCTCCCGGTCTCCGACCACCAAGCCCTAACCGACGTCGCAGTCGATATCGGGCTCGATGAGGTCGAGGTCAAAGAGGTCCTGGCGACGGATGCTTATGCGGACGCTGTGCGTGCAGACGAGGCCCAGGCTCGTGCGTACGGGATCTCCGCGGTCCCCTTCTTCGTGATCGGCGGGAAGTACGGGATGGCAGGAGCTCAGCCCGTCGAGACGATGCTGGAAGTGCTGGAACGAGCCTGGAGTGAGTTATCTCCCATCACCGTTATCGCCGATAGGGCAGACAGCGATGTCTGCGAGGACGGTTCCTGCGCCGTCTAGTCGTCAGGCTCAGTAGCTCGAGCACTCGCGGTTGAAGAAACACCTCCACCAGAGCTCATATAGCCACTTCGATCTGATCGCCATGGACCCTCGCCGGGAAGCTGCCGACCGGGGCACTCGCGGGCCCCTTGAGCACCGCGCCCGTCGTCACATCGAACTGCGAGCCGTGGCAAGGGCAGGTGACCGTCGACCCGGTCAGGTTCCCTTTCGCCAGGGGGCACCGCTGATGCGTGCACACATTTCCGAAGGCATGGAGGGAGCCTCCGACGTTAGCCACCGCGATCTTGACGCCGTCGATCTCGTAAGCCTTCATCGCACCCACGGGGACCTCTGTAGCGGAACCAACGGCTGTGAATTCGTTCATGTCCATCTGGCTCCCTCCGCTATCCGGTGACGACGACTTTGCCGCGCATTTGCTGCGGATGAATCGAGCACTCGTAGTAGTAGTCGCCGGGTTGATCGAGAGTGACGGTCACGCTTTCGCCAATCGGAAGGTCGTACGTCGCGTTACTTCCGGTCAGGAAGTGAACGTTGTGTGGGAAGTCGTCCTCGTTGGCCCATGTGATCTCCGATCCTCGGGTCACGCGGATCACCTCGGGCTCGAACTTGTAGCTCTTGATCGCGGCGACCTCGGTGGTGTCGACTGGCGCTCCGCTTAGTTCGAACGGAGCCGATTGCTCGCCGTCGCAGTGGCGGCGCTGGCGGGCTGTGCATCGGGCTCCGCCGGCGGGTCTGCGAATGAGGAGTCCCTGGGCGAGCAATCGG
>DATADF010000279.1:0-3096 GCA_036258695.1 Actinomycetota bacterium | reverse complement strand
GTCTGCGACGTCACAGTGGAGAGAGGCGGCGCTCCCTCCATCGGCTTCGATCTTCTCTGCCGCGGCGGAGGCGGCCTTCTCATCGATGTCGGCGACCACGACCGTGAACCCATCACGGCCCAGCCGCTCGGCGATCGCGAGTCCGATCCCGGACGCGCCTCCCGTCACGAAGGAGATTCGGTCGGTCGCCGTCATGCCAGGTCCCTACGCACGGAGGAGATGATCGACCCGGAAGCCGAGCGAGCGCAACCAGCGGAGCAAACCCCCTGTCGATCCTCGATCGGCGCGAATGCTGTCCCACAACGCGCGCACATCGCCTGCGCCCAGGTTTGGCGCGCCGGTAAGAGCAGTCGGGCTGGGCGAAGGTGTAGCCGAGGGTGTGGCCGACACGCTGGGCGAGGGAGTCGGGGGCCGTGAGGAGTACGTCTCTCCTGGGTCCGCGCCCGGCAGCACCAGTAGCGCGGAGGACACCGCCCGCTCGTAACCTGAAGAGGGGCGGTTGACGAGGGTGCCGTTGACCACCATCGCCGTCGATCCGCCGCCATCGAGGTTGAGGGCCCAATCGGCCCCGAGCCTGACGAATAGGTCGGCAAACTCCTGCAGGGTCATGCCCACGCTGTACTTCGGCTGTCGGCCGTCGACGGCGACCAACAGAACGTGGCCGTCCGGCGTCGTCCCGATCCCCGAGCGCGGATGGCGAGCGAAGAACCCACCCTCACCGGTGACGTTGGCGGTCGCGACGAGGCCGCCCTCGATAAGCGTCGGGTTCCCGCCGATCGAATCGAGGATCCCCGGCCATCCGAAGGTCCAGCCATGGCGCAGCTGCTCTCCCGGCAGCAAGGTCGCGATCTCCGGCGCGCGCGTGCTCTGCGCTCCCGCAGCGAGCACGGAGCCGCCGCGTTTCGCCATGCGTCGGTCCGAGCAGGCGACCGCGTCGACCTGCTGCAAGGCCTCCACGGAAGTGCCGTCGGCATTGAGATGGGGCGTTTCGAGATCCATCAACCGGGCCGAACACGCAAAGGTGGGCGGGCGTTCGAGCGACCCTCCGAATCTCGTATAGAGAGCGATCTGCTTATCTCGTCTGATCTGTTCGTTGATCAGCTCTATGGAATGGATCAATCCGGTGTCGAACTCGGCGAACGAGGCTGCGTGCTCGGGGTGACCGATGTAGGTGGCCGTCTCGTCTGCGCGTGCTGCGAAGTTCCGGCTCCACGCCTGGGGCGTCTGCACCAAGGCTCCGTCCATCGCGAACGCGTGTACCGGCCGGCCGGATGGCAAGGCGAAGTCTCCGTTGAGAGCTGCGAGTGCACCGTGCCGAGCCGCCATGGAAGATGTGGTCTCCAGGCCGGGGAGCCGGTCTTGCGCGAGCGCCACATCAAGTGTCGACGCGCGTCTGAGGTCCACACTGAGGACGCGGATACGCCATGCGGGTTTGTAATCGCGAATCACCGTGTAGGTCACGCCGGGGGCAATCTCGGTCGACCGCGTCCGGGGTTTCCGTGCTTGCCCTGCGGCCAGAGGCATCAGCAATGCAATCACTAAGGCAATCGCCGGAACGACCGCGGCGAAACGAGCTCGGATCGATTTCATGTGCGGAGCAGGGTAACGCCCGGTGCAAGAGGGGTGGTCTATGACTGCGAAGCTGGCGGTGGGCGTACCAAGTCACTGGATCCGTCCAGGATCCCTCGACAACGCACGCAGAGCAGAGCTCGACCGGAGCGTCATCGGATTTACGAGTTTTGTGAAGTCCGATGCTCGCATCGGACGGAGGGCTGTGCGCTTGCGGAGTGCGGTTAAGTAGTTGCGCAGAGTAGCCGCAAAACTCCTTCAGAAAATCTGAACAAATCTTCTCTGATGCGCGCTGGAGGCGCGCTTTTTTGTCGTACCCCCCTGCTTGAATCGAAGCCATGGCAAGCACGCTCATCGACCGAGCCATCGAGCTGTTGGAGAAGGCCAACGCGGAGCTCGAACCCGAGCTTCTTCCCGCCGCTACCGCGCGCAAGCTGCTGTCTTCTTATGCGCGCGTCTGCAAGCTCGGTGAGTTCGGGGTCGCGGCACTGACGCGCAAGGTCGACGACGCGAACGAGGTGGCCCGGGCGACGGGGACGTCGATCGGCAAGGCCAAGGCAACGCTGCAGACCGGCAAGGTCATGGCCGGCTCGGCGCCGCTTGCCAGCGCGCTCAAGAACGGCACCATCTCGCTGGACCAGGCGAGCGAGATCGCCGCCGCCGAACAGTCGGCTCCCGGCATCGCCAAGCACTTGGTGAATGTGGCCAAGAACGAGGCCTTCTGCGTGCTCAAAGACAAGGCCAAGGCGGCCAAGCTCGAGGCCGAACAGCACCGGGAGCTCGCCGCCCGTCAGCATCGCGCGAGATACGCGCGCAGCTACTCAGATGAGCTCGGCATGGTGCATATCCATCTCAACTTGGAACCGCACATCGGAACTCCGATCGTGGCCCGGGCGGAAGCCGAGGCCGAGCGCCTGGCGCGAAAGGCGCGCGCCGAGGGCAATGGGACCGGCTTGGGTCCGCGGTCCGAGATCGGGCGTGAGGCCTTCGAGTGTTATCTCGCCGATGCCTATGCCGCGATGCTGACGCGCCCCGGAACGGTCAAGGGCCGGGCGAAGCGCCCGGAGCTGGTCGTGCTCGTGAGCCATGAGGTCGCAAAGCGCGGCTGGAAAGACGTGCGGGCGCGCGAGGTGTGCAAGATCCCCGGCGTCGGGCCCGTCGCACAACAGGTGGCGCGCCGCATAGCCGACGACGCTTTTCTGTCGGGGTTGTTCTACGACGGGACCGACCTGCGGCACTTCAAGCGCTGGAGCAGACACATACCGGTTGAGGTCGAGGTCGCGCTCGAGCTGGGTAAACCTCCCTCGTTCGATGGGGTGCGCTGCGTCGATTGCGGCAATCACTTCAGGACGGAGTTCGATCACGTGCAGCCGCGCTTTTCATACGGCCCGACGTCTCACCCCAACCTCGAGCCACGTTGCTGGCCGTGTCATCAGGGCAAGACCCAGCGCGACATGAAGGCGAAGCGCGCCGATAAAGCGAATGCAGCCGAACGGGCCGCGCGAGCGAGGGCCTCTCCGAAATCGG
>DATADF010000278.1:0-4948 GCA_036258695.1 Actinomycetota bacterium | reverse complement strand
CCGGCGGGTTCGCCTCGCCCGTGTCGTCGGGTTTCTCTTCCTGGTGGCCGGCTTCGCGGTCATGGCTAAGGCCTGGGACGGAGCTGCGAACCAATTCCGCGTGGACAGCCAGATCCCGTACCTGCTCTCGGGGGGTTTTATGGGATTGGGGCTGATCGTGGCCGGCAGCATGCTCCTTTTACTGGCCACCGTTCGAGTCGAACGGAAGCTCCTGACCGACAAGTATGAGGACATGGCCCGTCTGCTCGGCCGCAACCTGTCGCGCCTCGAGATCTCGGCCAACGGGTCCGGGGGCGGCGAGCAGGTGGTGGCCGGAGGAAGCGCCTATCACCGTCCGGGTTGCAAGATCCTCCAGGGGAAGGAATCTCTGGCTCGCCTCACCGTCGAGCAAGCGATCGGCGAGGGCCTTACCGCGTGTCGTGTGTGCAACCCTCCCGTGCCGGAGGAAGCCGAGGCCTAGCGCGGTATCGAGGGGTCCGGCGGGCAGTGCGGCGGTCGATCTGTGACCTGTCGTGGTGGGTCGGGTTCCGCACCTATCGGCAACACGATCTTGCACGGGTCCCAGGGGTCGCGGCCGAGGCCGCTCTCTAGAACTTCGATCGTCGTGCCGCTGACCTCTATATAGGAGTAGCCGACGTTGTCTTTCTCGTTGCTTTCCAGCACGCCTCGGCCGGGGTCGGCGGTCATACGGAGCACGTAGCGCCCGTCGAGCGAGACTCCAAAGTCGATGTAGTTGCCGGGCCGATCCCATTCGTAATAGTCGGCCCAGCCCGGCGATAAACCGAATCCGTCCCAATCCCAGATCGGATAGAAGTAGTCCCATTCGCGCAGCAGCTCATCGCGGTGGGCAAATCCCTTACGGTGCTCGGCTCCGATGGGTTCGAGAGATCCCGCCTTGGGATCGTCGACGCGGAACAATCTGAGTGCGATCGCTTCGTCGTGGTGGTAGTGGCCGTGTGAGGCATGGAAACGCGCCACTCCGGCCTCGCGATCGAAGGAGCTCCCGTCGAGGCGATAGACGCGCTGATAGAGCGTTTGTTCCGCGGTGGATTCGAAGTCACGATAGAACAGGGCCATAGGACCGAGTCCGACGTTGCGCACTCCGAAGGTCATGCGTAGGCAGCGGACGGCATTCTCTTGCGCGTATTCCTCAGGATGGCAGGACGCGGGGCCCGGGACGCCGTAAGCGCGGCCGTCGAGATTGCGGAAGCCGCCATCCGTGACCGGAAATTGGAATGTGAAGTTGTACGGAGGCTGTACTTGGAGGTTGGGCGGGGCGAGCCGCCGTGACTGAGGGAGCGGCGCGCTCTCGAGCTTGGCACGCATCTGAAACCTTGGATCGCTCACGTCGTCTGCCGGTCGGACCTCGATTCTCCAGCGGCCCGGCTGCGGATTCTCATCGATCAGTTCGGCGGAATAAAGACCGTTGCCGGGGCTGAAGGAACCGGCGGATCCGCCGGAGGGACGGAAAACCTGTACTTCGAAGACGTCGCCCACAGTTGCGTGATCGATCCCGATTCGCAGACGCCAAGCCCCCTCTTCGACATGCAGCGCGTACTCCCAACAATCCGAAGTGCTCTTGGGGCAACGGGCCGACTCGGACGGGCCGGACCAAAACAGCGCCTCTCCGGAGCGCAACGCGAAAGTGTGACCGCGCGGGGCGGCGACCGCGGGGAAGGCCGCGCTGATCAAGACGCCGACGATCACTAGGTAGAGCGCGCGCGCTCGAGGGTGGGTCATCGAGTCAATTGTGACCCTTCAGCGAAGCTCGTGGAACACAAGCCCGGTCAATGCTTTCGGCCAAAAGTAGCTGGCCTTCTGGGGCATGCGCTCGCCGGAGGAAGCGACGTCTACGACCTCTGCCGGGGCGACGGGGCGCATCAGGACCCCGGCGGACCACCGGCCTGCGGCGACCTGCTCTAGTACCTCTTCATCGGAGCGCGTAAATGCGATGTCCTCCGGTCCACCTGAGGAGATGGTCGGGAAAATGACTTCGTGAAGCGCGACCACGTCGAGAGCGCGCCACGCCGGGGCTCGGTCGCCGAGATGCTCCACAACGTCGGCGTCACCGAGCTCGACTAGGAGAGCTTCGTCCGGACCGACGAACCCAAGCGCGTGATCCGCGGACGAAGCTTGCACACCGCTCGCCAACTTGTCCCTGTCGGTCGGCGAGCAAGGAAAGTCGGCCTCCAGGGCTCTCTTGAGAGCGGGCCAACCGCCGGCGAACGTGACGAGACGGTGATAGGGAAGAACGACCACTTCCTCAGTGTCCACATCGACGAGGAACGACATGATGGAACCGCGGGCCTCGTCCGATGGGTCTGCGGCTGCAAATTCCCACGCGGTCTCGTAACGATGGTGCCCGTCGGCGATGACGAGAGGGCCCGATGCAAGTCGCTCGCGGATGGCGGATAACTCCGCCCCCGCCTCGGTGCGCCACAAGCGATGCCGGATTCCCGCCTCGACAAGGGCGCCTTCGGGAGGACGTTCGGCGAACGAGTCGATCAAGGAGCGCAGCCCGCCCGCGCCGCGATAGATCGCATAGATCGGCGAGACGTTGACCGGAAGTGCCTGCAGTAACGCGAGGCGGTCCTTCTTTGGACCCGGCATCGTTCGCTCGTGTGGCAGAACTCCCGCGGAACCCAGAGGTTCGAGCGTCAGTGCCCCGATCACGCCGGCGACGCGTTTGCGGTCACCATCGGGGGTCACGAAATCCTGGCGATACAAGTAAAAGGAGGGTTCCGAGTCCCGCTGCAGGACGCCGTCTTGCAGCCAATCATCGAAGGCCGACCGCGCTGCGGCGTATCCGGTAGCCCCGCCGGCCTTCGCCAACTCCAGACGGACCGCATTGTGCGGATGGCGCTGGTGCAGGTCCTCCTGCTGGGTCGGTGAGATGACATCGTAGGGAGGGCAGACCAACTCCGAGAGCGCATCGCCGTCTGCGTAGCGCACACCGCGAAAAGGAAGGACCTCGGGCATCTGGGGCCTTGGCTCGGGTTTACTTGAGCCCCGGATGATAAGGGAGCGTGTCGATGCACTCGTCTGCGATCTGGATGGAGTCATCTATCGCGGTGACGACGTCATAGAGGGTGCACCCGAGGCCATCGCCGAACTGCGCGTCCGCGGTAGTCGCGTGATCTTCTGGACGAACAATTCGCGCGCGACGGTGGCCCAATACGCGGCCAAGCTCGGCAGGATGGGGATCGAGACCGAGCCCGACGACATCTTGACCTCCGCCATCGTGACGGCGGCGGAGCTTGCCCGCCGCGGCTACGAAGGACGCAGAGCGCTCGTCATCGGGGGGCCCGGCATTCGTGAGGCATTGGGCGAGGTGGGAATCGAGGTCGTCGGAGACGGCGAAGCTGCCGATGTCGTCGTGGTGGGCTGGGATCTCGACTTCAGTTTCGACTCCATGAGGGCCGCCGCCCGCGTGGTCGAGTCCGGGGCCCCCCTGATCGCCACGAACGACGATGCGGCGTATCCGGCCCCCGACGGGCTGTGGCCCGGGACCGGGGCGATCCTGGCGTCGATCGAGGTCGCATCGGGGAGACGGGGAGAGGTGATGGGCAAACCACATCGCCCCATGGTGGAGGCCGTCGCCGCGCGCCTTGCCGGGTCGAAACGCATTGCCGCAGTCGGTGATCGGCCCGAGACCGATCTCGCGGGTGCTCCGGAGCGCGGATGGATGACGATCCTCGTGCTATCCGGGGTGACCGCGCCCGAGGATGCCGATCGAGTGTCACCGCGTCCGGACTTGATCGTCGATTCGATCGCCGCGCTGCCGCACGTATTGGACGTTTAGAAACGGACCCTGGGTCAGTACCTCCAACCCGGATTCCATGCCGCGGGAGTCGGTCTTTGCGGACGTCCTCCCAGGATGAGGATCGCGAGGAACCCGAAGACGAAGCCACCGACATGTGCCATCCACGCGACCTCGGTCACGCCGCGCGAGAACTCCTGCGCGCCGATCAAGAACTGATAGAGGAACCACAGACCGAGGACGGCCCATGCCGACATCTGAATCACCGTCCACAAGATGAAGATGGGTACGAGGACGTTCACACGCGCGCGCGGGAACAACACGAGATAGGCACCGAGCACCGCGGCTACGGCGCCGGACGCTCCGACTGTGGGGACGTTTGCGCCTGAGTCACGTATCAGCACCCAGGCGATGTGAGCGAACGAAGCCCCAATCGCACCCAGAAGGTAGAAGCCCAGAAACTTGATTGGACCAAGGTGATCCTCGACGTTGTTGCCGAAGACCCATAGAAACAACATGTTGCCGGCGATATGGAATATGCCGGCGTGCAGGAAGGCGGACAGGAGTACCGCGAACAGAAATGAACCCAATCCCCTAGTGGGAACCTCCACGATCGGACCCTGCGAGGTCAGCAGGACGGCTCGAGGGCACGTAGCTTCGAGCTGACAGGGTAGCGGTGCATTGCGGATGAAATACGCGGCCGACCGCAATGATGTTCCAAAACCGGGCGTCCGCAGGAACAGGAGCACGTTGGCTGCGATGAGACTTACGGTGACGATGGGGAAGCGACGCGTAGGGTTAGCGTCGGAAATAGGGATGAGCCCCAGCACGCAGGCGAGTATAGGTTGGGGGCTGTAGTTCTCAGACAGGAGGAACGCCGTGCGCGAGGAGATCAAAAGGCTCGCCTTGTTCGGTTCGGGAGTTGCGGAGCTCACCCGTAATCGCGCCGAGCAGATGGTCAAGGATCTCGTAAAGGGAGGCGAGATTCGACGCGAGCAGGCGTCGGGATTGGTCAAGGAGCTGCTGGATCGCAACCGCCAGGCGCGTCAAGAACTTGGACGGTTCGTGCGCGCGGAGATCGAGAACCAGATCCAGAAAAGCGGGCTTGCATCCCGCCGGGACATCGACCGGCTCGAGCGTCGAGTCGCGCGACTTCGACGACGCTTTGCCGGCAGTCTCGAGTCGCGC
>DATADF010000277.1:0-8928 GCA_036258695.1 Actinomycetota bacterium | reverse complement strand
GCCGGCGAGCGTATCGAGCCCCATCCGAGCAAGCGGCATCCCTTGGACTTCGCCCTGTGGAAGAGCGCACGCGAAGGCGAGCCCTCGTGGGATTCGCCATGGGGGCCGGGGCGGCCGGGTTGGCATATCGAGTGCTCGGTCATGTCTACGCGCTATCTCGGGATGGGGTTCGACATCCATGGTGGGGGAACGGACTTGGTCTTTCCGCATCACGAGAACGAGATCGCGCAAGCCGAGGCTTTGGCCGACGAAGCTCCCTCGTACGCCACTGGGTGCACTCCGGAATGGTGCAGATGGAGCAGGAGAAGATGTCCAAGTCTTTGGGCAACTTCGTCCTGGCGAAGGACGTCGTCGAGATCTACCCACCGGAGGTCATTCGCTACTGGGCATTGATGTCGTCGTATCGCAGCCAGCCGACCTTCTCGGAGGCGGCTCTCGATGATGCGGCGCAGGCCTACGACCGCTGGCGAAACTTCGTGGTCGCGGCCGAACACGCCCTAGGCGGACCGGTGGCCGCTGAGTCACAACCCCGCCGTCCCATCGACGATGACCGCGAGCTCGATCCTTATCTAGGGCGTTTCATCGAGGCAATGGACGACGACTTCAATTCCGCCGAGGCCTTTGCCGCGCTCCACGAGTTAGTGCGGGAGGGCAACAAGCACATCGAGGGCGCACAGGAGAAACGTGGGGAGGATGCGGACGCCCTGGGCCGATTGCTTGGGGTGTTCGTGGAGACGACGACCGTGCTGGGGCTTCGCTTTCCGCGCGGCGACGTGGCCGAACTGACCCGACACTTGCTCGACTTCTTGTTGGAGCTACGTGAACAGGCGCGGGCGGAGAAGGCGTTCGACAGAGCCGACTCGATCAGGCAACGGTTAGCCGATGCCGGCGTCGTGATCGAAGACACGGCGTCGGGCCCTCGTTGGTACCTCGAGGAGTCGTCGGGCGCGGCCAATGAAACTGAGGGCTGACCGCGACGAGAACATCCTTCCCGGGCCGCGCGCGGTTGCCGAGGCACTGCGGGCCGGCACTTCTATTCAACGCATCCTTGTTGCCTCGCGCCTCCGGCCGAGTGCGGGGCTTGCCGAGATTCGCCGACTCGCCAACGAGGGGTCGGTTCCCGTTCGGGTCGTGCCTCCAAGCGAGCTGGACCGTTTGGCGCGGGGGGTGCGTCATCAGGGAGTGCTCGCCGTCACGGCGCCCTTTCGTTACGCGCCATTGGGCGAGCTGCTGCACTCCGCCAGCCCCGCGGTGCTTTTCCTGGACGGGATAACGGATCCGCAGAACCTCGGTTCGCTGATTCGTTCCGCAGAATGCGCGGGCTTCTCCGGAGTAGTCGTCCCGGCCCATCGATCTAGTGGGGTGACCGCGACCGTTCGCCGTGTTTCCGCCGGAGCCGCCGAGGTGATCCCGGTTGCGAGAGTGACAAATCTCGGCCGCAGCCTGGAGGCCGCGCGCGAGTCTGGGCTATGGGTGATCGGCCTCGACGAGAGGGCAAGTGAGGACATCTGGTCGTCCGAGCTGCTCGAGGTTCCGATCGGGCTGGTTCTTGGTGCGGAGGGAAAGGGAATCTCCCCGGCCGTAAAGGGGCATTGCGACGGTTTTGTGGGAATTCCGATGGCCGGCCAGCTGAGCTCGTTGAATGTCGGGGTCGCCGGGGCCCTGGCCATGTTCGAGGTCGCCCGCAAGCGAATCCGGGCCGAGGCGGATACGCTGCTTACCGGCGACGATGACAGAGACGATCCAAGTCACAGACGAAGACGAGGATCTCGTCGCACAAGCCCGTAGGGGTGACGAGAAAGCCCTCGAAGCGCTGCTCACGCGATACCGTCACTATGCCCGCGCAAAGGCGCGGGCTTATTTCTTAGCCGGGGCCGACAAGGACGACATCATCCAGGAAGGGATGATCGGCCTCTTCAAAGCGGTGCGCGACTTCCAACCCAGCCACGGCATCGCATTTCGTGCGTTCGCGGAGCTCTGTATTACGCGCCAGATCATCACGGCGATCAAGACCGCGACACGGCAGAAACACATCCCTCTCAACTCCTACATATCGTTGAACAAGCCGCTGACACAGGAGTCCGGTGACGATCGCACCATGATGGATTCCCTGGGTGGCACGGAGATCGTGGACCCAGCCGACCTCGTGGTCTCGGCGGAGGAGATCGCGACCATCCGGGGGGTCCTCGCGCGTGTGCTGTCCGAGCTCGAGACCGATGTGCTGCATCTCTATATGGAGGGCAAGTCCTATCAGCAGATAGCCGAGGCCCTAGGCCGCCACGTCAAGTCGATCGACAACGCGCTCCAACGAATCAAGCGCAAGCTCGAGCAGCACGTCTCCATCAGTCGTTAACCTCGCTTCATCGACCGACCTAACCCTTACTCGCGCTAGCCGCGTCCAAGCCAAAAGATGGTGTGGGGTCTTCCCCTCCGAGACCCCGGGCGGTAGCGTCTCCTGATCCAAGAAAGGAGATGGCTCGATGAAGCTTCGGCGGGCGCTGGTTGCGGCTTGCACTCTGGGAATGATGGTCTCGGCCTCTGGGGCCGACGGAGGCACACCCGGAAGCTGGACCAAGGTGGGGAATTCGGCAGTGAACTTCGCCCAACCTGGTCTTGCTCGAACGTCAGATGGGCGACTTCATGCCGTGTGGGTGAGGTCGAACGTAGCCAACCCAGCGAGCGACGACATCGTCCATACAGCCATCGCTCCGGATGGGACGGTTGGACCGACAGATGCCGTTCAGGAGGGCTGGGCCAGCATTTGGGCTGTGCCGGACCTAGTGCTCACGGCCGATGGCGGGCTGCGCGCATTTTGGGGCGGCATCCGCAGCACATCCGGAAGCGAGACAAACACCAACATCAGCACCGCGAGCGCGCCTTCCGCAGGCATGCCGTGGACGCTGCAGGTTGGAGATGTGTCGCGTGGAGCAGGAGGAGCTTCCAGCGCAGTTGGCGCGACGACGGCCGCCGACGGAACGGTGCTTTTCTCCTGGGCCGACAGCTCCGTGGGTCACGTTCATCGCGGGCTCGATCCGGCGACGCCCAACTTCGAATTCGATGCGCCCACCGGTTCGTGCTGCGAATACAGCTCCGATCTCGCCAGGGACACGGCTACGGGTGAGATCTGGGTGGCCTGGTATTCCAACGCGGACGATGCGGAGGGCGTGTGGGCACAACAGATTGACCCGGCCACGGGTCAGGCAATCGGTTCGCCTTCCCGGATGCCGGGCAGCTTCACGCTTTACAACGGCCAAGAGGAGAGTTCACAGGAGATTCAGAGAACTCCGATCGCCGCTCGCGAGGGCGGTGGGGTGTATGTCGTCTACAGCTCCGGGTATCCGACCACCCAGGAGATCCGACTTTGGAAGGTGCCGTCGACGAGCTCGGTCGTGGTCGCGCGCAGCAGCACCCAAGAGCTGAGCAAGCCCGGTGTCGCGGCCGATCCGAACGGTCGGCTATGGGTCATGTGGCACCAGCGGAACGCCGATGGCAACCCTGTCGTTTTAGCGCGGCGCTCGAACCTCACCGCCGATCGTTTCGGAGCGACGGTGAAAGCAGCTCCTCCGCAGGGCGTGGACTGCCTTTTCCTCTACAACCTGACCGCCAACGCGCAAACCGGTCTTCTCGACGTAATAGGCAACTTCTCGGATGGCTGCAGTGGGGGTCTCACGGCGTTTTGGCATACGCAGCTTCGGCCGGGCCTAACGTTCTCGGCAGACCCCAACATCTTTCGGCGCAAGGCGACCGTGGTGTTCACTGTGAAAGACGCAGGCGATCCGGTTTCCGGAGCACGAGTGACGGTCGGCGGCAAGTCGGGAACGACGAACGCGCAGGGGAAGGTCGAGATCACGCTCGGGCCCTATTCGTCCGCGCGGCGCCTAACCGCAAAGGTGACGAAGACTGGCTACCGCTCCGCGAGCCTCACCTTGAGGGTCAAAGCCTAGGGACCGCCGCCCGAAAAACTGTCACACCCGTAGGAACAAGATCGGGCGCTTTGCGTGTTGATCCGACGCGCACCTCACAAGTCAAGCGAATACGGTAGGCGCGGGAGTACGAGCTACCTTCGCCGGGTTAGCTCAGCTGGCAGAGCAGCGGTTTTGTAAACCGCAGGCCGTCGGTTCGAATCCGACACCCGGCTCCAATGACGAGTCGCGGGGCATACTGATACCCGTGGGGACCGATCTCCAGCAGGAACAGCTGCCCGCACACGACTCCGCGTGGGACACCGCCCTCGCGCAACTCGACGAGGTCGCCGAGCTCATGGGGCTGGCCCCCGGCGTTCACGAGACCCTCCGCGCCCCCAAGCGTGCGCTGATCGTCTCGATCCCATTCCGCATGGACGACGGGACTACGCGCGTCTACGAGGGCTTCCGCGTGCACCACAACGTAACGCGCGGTCCGGCCAAGGGTGGCATTCGCTATCACCCCGACGTGGGCCTCGACGAGACCAAAGCGCTCGCGATGTGGATGACGTGGAAGTGCGCTATCGCCGGGATTCCGTTCGGCGGAGCCAAGGGCGGCGTGAAGGTGGATCCGCGCCAGCACTCGCGTGGCGAGCTCGAACGCATGACGCGTCGTTACGCGTCCGAGATCCTTCCTCTGATCGGCCCCGAGCGTGACATCCCCGCCCCCGACATGAACACCGACGAAGAGATCATGGCTTGGATCATGGATACGTATTCCATGAACCAGGGCTACTCCGTGCCGGGCGTGGTCACCGGCAAGCCTGTATCGATCGGCGGGTCCATGGGTCGTGGCGGAGCGACATCGCGCGGTGTGCTGTACACGATCTTCGCCACGCTCAAGGCGCTGGGGATTGGAATCGACGAGGTCAGCGTGGCGATCCAGGGCTACGGCAAGGTAGGCGGCTTTGCGGCTCAGCTTTTGCACGACGCCGGCTGTCGGGTTGTCGCCGTCTCGGATCTCGAGGGAGGTCTCTACCGCGATAAGGGCCTCGATCCAGAGGCGATCAATCGGCACAAGCGCGATGCCGGAACCGTGGCCGGCTACGCGGGGGCCGAGGCGATCAGCAACGAGGAGCTTTTGGAGATCGAATGCGATGTCCTCGTCCCCGCCGCGATCGAGGGCGTGATCACCGTTAAGAACGCCGACGCCATTCGCGCCCGGGTCATCTGCGAGGCGGCGAACGGTCCCATCACCTTCGAGGCCGACAAGATCCTCAGCGACCGGCAAATCTTCGTCGTACCGGACATCCTGGCGAACTCGGGCGGGGTGACCGTCAGCTATTTCGAATGGGTCCAGGACATCCAGGCGTACTTCTGGGATGAGGAGGAGGTCAACGACAGGCTGCGCCAGATCATGGAACGGTCGTTCGACACGGTGCACGGTCTCGCGCAGGAGAAGGGTCTCTCGATGCGCCAGGCCGCGCACTGGATCGGCGTGGGTCGGGTAGCCGAGGCCCACCTCACCCGCGGACTCTTTCCGTAAGCAGCACGCGAAAAATTCGCCGTTTCGATCCTGAACGATCCGGCATGCCTCTGCCCGCCCGCATGTTGGCTGTGGATAACTCCGCGCCCAGGAAATCCGTCACGGCCTAACGGGCGCGCACTAGGCTCGGGTCATGGACGAATTGAACGCGCGGGACATCGACATGCTGGACTTCGAACGAACCTGGTGGAAGCACGCGGGCGTGAAGGAGCAAGCCATCCGCGAGCGTTTCGACATGTCCGCGACGCGCTATTACCAGCTGCTCAATGATCTGCTCGAAAAACCTGCGGCGTTGGAACACGACCCGATCCTCGTGAAGCGGCTGAAGCGCCTTCGCACGTATCGGCAACGCCAGCGAGTTGCTCGTCTGCTCGGCGCGGAATACAGCCCGCAGAAACGCTAGGTTCCGCCCGCGATGGGGCGGCACTCCTCTTCCCGCCAATGGGGCTTCTATAGATCGCTGTTGTCGTGGAGCTTGCCCTGGCTGGTGATGGCAGCCATTGCCGGGATCGCGGTTTGGTTCGCGGTCGCGGCACTCGGTCGCGAGGAACTCAGTCCTCCTGCCGCGCCTCAATCGGACGTCGCCCTTGTCGATGAGACGCCGACGCCTTCACCGACTCCGACCCTGGAGCTCGTAGAACCGACGCGCTCACCATCGGCGGCGCCGGCGAAACCTGTGCCGCCGTTGATCACCGACGTGAGCGTCCAGGTACTGAACGCCACGCCCGATTCGGCGGCCGGCGATCGGATGGCGGAACGTCTCGCCGAACTCGGCTTCCAGGTTGTCACCGTCCAGCCGGCAGGCCAGACCTACGAGCAAACGACGGTGTTCTGGTCCCATGAGGGGGCCGAGGACGCGGCGCGCGCTCTTGCCGAGCGTTACGGATGGCTGGTAGCCGAACGGCCAGACAACCTGTCAGAGACAGTCGATGTCCACGTCGTGGTGGGGGCAGACCAGGTCTAGGGTGCCCCGCTGACGCGTTCGACCGCGATGTCGAGCACAAACGACAGTGTTCCCCGAATCGGAGCCTCGACCTGGCTGCGTTCGACCCGCAAATCGAACGTGGCGCTAGTGGTCGACTCTGCTGCTCTAAGGAAGCCGCCGGCGATGTCGAAGGTTGCCGAGACATCGGTCAACGCGTCGCCCTCTAAGGCGGCGTCGCCCTGCGGCAGCGATACCGTCCACGAGAGCGGGCCCGAGCCGGAGTAGCGCAGGTGCGCAGTATCTCTGCCGGCCTCGTTGTTCAGTCGCACCAGCCGACCCTCCAGCAAGCTTCCGCCCAAACCCACCTCGCCTCCGACACCGAGCGACGCAGTCCACGTATCGAGTAGTCCCACGCTGGATTCCGGAAGCGGCACACGAAACGTCCCAATCAACGTGCGCTCTTGCGGCTGGAGCACGCGCGCCGGGATTCCATTGATGTCGAGTACCTCGCGCACGCCACCGTCGGCTCCCACCCTGAGCCGGAAGGTGCGCCGTTCCGCACCCGGAGCTAGCAGGCCGCTGCCGGTCGCCGCTTGGGGAATCATGGTCACTTCCAATGTGGCGTCGTCTCCATCGATCTCCTCCACGGTTTCAAGGACCCGGATCTCGAGGTTGGACCGCCCCTGACCGCCGCCGCCGATATCCCATCGAGCGCGCGCGTCGGCTCGCATGAGGTATTCGGTAGTGCCTCCCGGCTGAAAACGGTAGATCAGCGTCACCTCATCGCTGCGACAGCCCGCGGTCAGCGCGAGACACACCAACAGAGCGAGCCTCAGACGAATCATTGAGAAAAGTGTAGGTAGCCTTTGTTCATGTCCAAGGACCTCGTCGCGGACTTTCTCGCGCAGGCAGGACATGCAGGCGTCTTTTTCGACTTCGACGGCACGCTTTCCGAGATCGTGCCTCAACCCGAGGATGCTCGTCCTCTGGCCGGTGTCCCTCAGTTGTTGAGCACCCTGTCCGAACGCGTGGCCCTGGTTGCTGTCGTATCCGGCCGCCGTGCCTCGGATCTGCTGGAATGGCTCGGCTCCGACATCGAGATCTGGGGACTGCACGGCGCCGAGACTGCGCGCGGGGGGCAAGTCCGCCTCGCGGAAGAGCTGATCCCCTTCGTTCCGCTCATGCGAAAGGTGAAAGAGGAGTGTGAGGAAGCTGTACGGCGAATGGAGCTCAGCGGGGTGCGAATCGAAGACAAGGGAGCCGTCCTCGCGCTTCATTTCCGCAACGCGCCGGACGGGCTATGGGCGCGCAACATGTTGTCCCGTCTTATCGAGGAGCTGACCGCTCTGCACGGTTTGACCTCCGCAGAAGGCCGCATGGTGTTCGAGCTCCGCCCTCCGGTTCATCTGTCGAAGGGCGGTGTAGTAGTCGAACGCGCACTCTCCCGCGGTCTGCGTGCGGCCGCTTTTGTGGGGGACGATCCCGTCGATCTACCAGCGTTCGACGCGCTGGACGATCTAGCGGCTCAGGGAGTGCTCACTCTTCGGGTCGCAGTGTCATCCCCAGAGGCTCCGCCTGAATTGATAGCGCGCGCCGACATCGTGCTCGACGGTCCCTTGGGTGTTGCCTCCTGGGTACGAGAACTCGTTGCCTAGAACGGGGTGAGTGGAGCCGAGCCGCTCGCGATCGAACGCAGATCCTCCATCTGTGGAGTAATCCAGTCTTCCGGCGAGCGGGCCTCGACGAGCTCACGCAGCGCTTGGCCGCGCCGGTCGCGTTCCTCCTTCGGAAGGTCAACCGCCGCCGCGAGCGCGCTCGCCGTTTCATCGATGTCCAAGGGATCGTGTATCGGAACCACGGCGTCTCTCAGCTCGCCGAATGAGCCGGCTTGTTGCGACAGAACGAGGCTGCCATTTCGCTGATTGATTGCGGGCCCCTCCTTCGCGACGAGATTCATCCCGTCCATGATCGGGTTCACAAGCAACACGTCATACTCGAGCAGCGCGCCGAGCGTGCGGTCGAAGTCATCCTCCATGTACAGGCTTATGGCGCCGGGATAGCGACCGTTGATATCGGATACACAGGTCTTGATTGCCTCGGCATAGGACTTGTACTCCGGTAGCGCCTCGCGTGAGGGATAGAGACAGGCAACGAAGCGACAACGATCGCGAAAGTCGGGCTGCTCGGCGAGCAGTCTCTCGAAGGCGAGGAACCCACGCACGATGTTCTTGGAGGGCTCGATGCGATCGGCGCGTGCCACCATGACGGTCTCGGTCCCGAGCTCCGTGCGGAATCGACGGGCCCACTCACGGGGTCGGTCCGCAGCCGCGCGCGTCCTCAAGCTCTGCGCGTCGACCGGAATCGGATAGCTCCGCACCCAAATGCGCCGGTCGGTGGTTCGAACCCACCCTTCATCTCGATTCACTTCGTAACCGAGGGCCTCGGCGCTATCGATAAACGCCTCCCCCCACGGGCGGACGTGAAAACCGAGTAGGTCGGCTCCCAGCATGCCCTCTATGAATTGGGTGGCGATCGCCTCCGGTAGCGGCCTCAAG